>DASVNY010000082.1:0-28256 GCA_036383615.1 Chitinophagaceae bacterium | reverse complement strand
TTTCCGCATTGAAAACTTCAATAGCCATATCCGCGATATTCATCAGCACTTCCTGTTCGTTCTCTATTTTCATCATTAGCTTTTGAACAGCGGCGCCGGCAGTAAGCAGAATAGCTTTCTTCAAATTGGCAATAAGTTTTTTCTCTTTTGCAAACGGAGCTTCATCATCGCCACCAAAATCAGGAATGCTCATCAGTTCTTTTGACACTTCCATCGCCGGTCCCATCAGGTTCAATCTGCCCTGCATGGCTCTTTTCAAAGTCATATCTAAGGTGAGCAGGCGATTGATCTCGTTTGTTCCTTCATAGATCCTGTTGATACGACTATCACGATAAGCTCTTGAAATATTGTATTCGGCACTGAAACCATTACCACCATGAATTTGCACACCTTCATCCACCACATAATCCAATGCTTCACTACCATACACCTTTAGCATAGCACACTCAATAGCGTATTCTTCAGCTGCACCAAGTAACGCTTCATTAAATGGTTTGCCGGAGGAAAGAAGTTCATGCTCTTTTTCATCGATCCATTTTGCTGTACGGTATAATGCCGATTCGGCAACAAAAATTTGTATGGCCATTTCTGCCAGCTTGTGTTTAATGGCTCCGAAATTGGCAATCGGTTGTTTGAACTGCTCTCTTGTTTTTGCATACACAACAGAATCGGTGATCGCTCTTCTTGATCCACCAACGGCCGCAGCACAAAGTTTTAAACGGCCAATGTTAAGGATATTGAATGCGATCTTATGTCCTTTACCGATCTCACCCAATACATTTTCTACAGGCACTTTGCAATCCTGGAAATACAACTGAACAGTAGAAGAACCTTTGATACCCATTTTATGTTCCTCTGGTCCTTGTGTAAATCCCTCTGTTCCTCTCTCAACAATAAAACCTGTGAACTTATCACCATCAACTTTTGCAAACACAGTGTAAACCTGTGCAAAACCTCCGTTGGTGATCCAGCATTTCTGACCATTCAGGATATAATACTTTCCATCATCACTCAACCTGGCTGTAGTTTTTGCACCTAATGCATCACTACCGCTATTGGGTTCTGTTAATCCATAAGCCCCGGCCCATTCACCCGTGATAAGTTTGGGAATATATTTTTGTTTTTGTTCGGGAGTACCAAAATATAAGATCGGGAGAGTGCCAATACCGGTGTGTGCCGCAATGGCAACAGAGAATGAGTGTCCCGCGCCGAGGTATTCATTAACGATAGTAGAGGTAACAAAATCTTTTCCCAATCCACCATACTCTTCGGGAAAGGAAACGGACAATAAACCCTGTTCACCTGCTTTTGTTACAAGCGATTTCATCAGTCCCGGTTCAAGATTGTCAATCCTGTCGAGAATAGGATAGACCTCTGCATCGAGAAACTGATCACACATATCCCTGATCATGGTTTGTTCTTCAACAAAATCTTCCGGGCTGAAAGTTTCAAATGGAGAAGATTCCTTCACCAGCCATTCACCGCCTTTTAAGACGGTCTTGGTTTCTGTTGCTGTGCTCATATTAAAGAGTTTAAAAGGTTTAAGAGTTTCATGCGTTTAAAAATTCATCAAGTCAGTTATGCTTTTCAATATCGAAAGCTTCTTTTTTCACCACTGACCATTCACTTATTTCAAATTATCATACACCAACTGCAAAACTTCTTTACAGACTTCAATTTTATCTGCGGGCACGGTTTCCAATGCTTCGTTCAATGTTTCTTCGGCGAGCAGCATTGATTCTTCCTGCAACTTTTGGGCTTGTTTTGTCAAAAAGATCAAATTGATACGCCGGTCGGTTTCAGAAGCAACTCTTTTAACGAGGTTTTGTTTTTCCAGGTTATCAACCAGTCTTGTGATACTTGGTTTATCCCTGAATGTTGCATTGCATAATTCCTGCTGACTGATACCTTCCTGTTTCCATAAATGATATAAAACACTCCATTGTTCGATGGTCAGGTTCAACCCGGCTGAATTAAATTTTTTCTGCAACCTCCTGGCAATAGCGGTGGATGCTTTACCAGTTACAAAGCTGTATAACTCCCCTTTCTTAAATTGGTTGTTTGGCATATCGTTGTTTATGCAACTATCCAAAATTAATCCTATTTTTGAAATGGCCAAGTTATTTTTCCAAAAAAATCAGGCGCCAGGTAGTCATGGAATACTGCTCTATCACATATAAAAACTCAGTCATCGGCTATTATAAATTTGGCCATGGCCCGCAAACAGCCCTGTGCTTTCATGGATATGGTGAAGAGGCTTCAACCTTTGGTTTTCTCGAAAAATATGCGGGGGATAAATTCACTTTCTATTCAATCGATCTGCCCTTCCACGGCAAAACAGAATGGAACGAAGGATTGTCTTTCACCAACGAGAACCTGCAACAAGTAATAGGCGCGATACTTACCCATAAACCACAAACCATAAACAATAAACTAACCTATCTTGGTTTCAGCCTCGGCGGCCGCATCGCACTAAGTCTCTATCAATCTCAACCCGCATCCGTAGAAAAAATAATACTGCTCGCTCCCGATGGTTTAAAAGTGAATTTCTGGTATTGGCTGGCTACTCAATCATGGTTGGGAAATAAATTCTTTGCTTTTACTATGAAGAAACCGCATTGGTTCTTCGGTTTTTTAAAGTTGCTCAACAAACTTGGTTTTGTAAATGCCAGCATCTTCAAATTTGTCAACTATTATATTGGTGATAAAACGGTTCGCCAACAACTTTATAACCGATGGACGGCTTTACGAAAACTTAGACCTGATCTTAAAAAGATCAGATCATCTATTAAAGAAAATAACACACAGGTAAAGCTGCTCTATGGAAAACATGATCGTATCATTCTTTCTTCGGTTGGTGAAAAATTCAGAAAAGGGATCGAAGAACAATGTTCAATAACTATTATTCATTCAGGTCACCAGGTGCTGCATGAAAAACATGTGGAGGAGATATTGCCTGCACTATAGTGTTAGTCGGCGAATGCTTTTGTTTCAATGGATTTAAAGATTCCTTTATCATCCTGCTTTAGCAGCGTTACCCCGGCATTGTATTTTTTTAAAATAAAGGCCATCGTCATTTCGTCACTCGCAGCATGAACGGCTCTCAACCTGTTAAACTCATCAACTAAAAAATCAGGAAATCCAGGCTGGAAACCAGGGTTTGATACTTTCGGATATTTTCTTACAAACTCGCTGGCAGTTTTCAGATCGGTTAATACAAAAGCATAAACAGCTTCACCAGCTGTTATAATATATCTTGTTTCGTACTCTTTGTTTTCTGTAGCCATGCTAATAAATCCATACAGATCACCGCTTGACGGTGGAGTTCCTTTAGGATGATTGTGGATATCAGCAACATATTCGTTACTGTTTCAAGCGAGGAACTGTGCCCGCTACCGGTGCTCATCGCCGAAATGATATTATTACCGGCCTGATCTTTTCCAAAACAAATAGCATGTTCCAGCCCGTCATTTTTAAAAGCAGTTTCGATGGCAGTCTTAGCTGTTAAGAAGGTTTCGCTTTTTGCAAAAGCAGTAGCTTTTTCAGCACCTGTTTTTGCTTCACTGCAACCATAATTGATTGCTAATACTACAGTAAATGCAACGGCAGTAATGAATTTGATTGTCATTGGGTAAAACAAAATTATGTGGAATAGGGAGAAAGTAACTTTAATAAACAGGCTTTAATCCATTACTTTGTTTCATGTTTGCGCTTCTCATCTTTTTACTTATACTTATTATAGCCTATGCCGGTCTTGTTCTTTATTACTGGCATACCTGGAAATCTGTTCCCTATTTTGAGCCAGGCAAGCAGGCAACACAAACAACCATCTCTGTTATCATCCCCGCCCGTAATGAAGAAGAAAACATAGGACAATTGTTAGCAGCTTTGCAGGAGCAGACATATAGTAAAGAGCTGTTTGAAGTAATTGTTATAGACGATCACTCTACCGATAGGACCGCGGCTATTGTTCAGCAGTTTGCATTTGCAAAACTTATACAGCTAAAAGACGATAATCTCAATTCTTATAAAAAGAAAGCTATTGAAACAGGTATTGCTGCTGCCACTGGTGAATTGATCGTTACTACTGATGCTGATTGTGTTCCCCTGGAAGTGTGGCTTCAAACAATCGCATCTTTTAAACAGGAAAGAAAAGCTGTTTTAGTTGCCGCACCGGTCGCTATTAACTGCGGTTCTGCGGTGCTGCAGATGTTCCAGGCAATAGACTTTATGGTGTTGCAGGGCATTACCGGGGCTGTGGTTCATAAAAGGCAAATGAATATGTGCAATGGGGCTAATCTTGCCTATGAACGAAATGTCTTTAACGAAGTGGATGGGTTTAATGGCATTGACCATATCGCTTCAGGTGATGATATGCTGTTGATGTATAAGATCGCAAACAAGTATCCTGAAGGAATTCATTATTTAAAATCAAAGGAGGCGACCGTTTATACCCAACCAGCTAAAACATGGAAGGAATTCTTTAACCAACGAATCCGCTGGGCTAGTAAAGCTGCTAAGTATGATGATAAAAGAATACTTCCGGTGCTTTTGCTCGTTTATCTTTTTAATTTCTCTTTTTTGGTACTTGCTATTGCAGGTTTTTGGAATTTGGAATTTTGGCTTTGGATTTTGGGACTTCTGGTAGCGAAAACGCTGGTAGAGCTGCCTCTTTTTATTTCTGTAGCAAAATTCTTCGATAAGCAATGGGCGATTAAGTTGTTCTTCTTTTTTCAACCGCTTCATATTTTTTATACGATCATCTCGGGACTCTTTGGCCAATTTGGTAAGTATGAGTGGAAAGGAAGAAAGGTGAGATAATAGGCGATGGAATAGGCAACAGGCAATTGGCAATAGACAATCTCATCACAAATGACCCAATTGCCTATTGCCAATTGCCTATTGTTCTTATCTTTCGGCTTTATGAATCACGAGTCAATTACATTCCAACGGGCAGCCTGGCGAAGGTTGAAAAAAAATAAAGGCGCTGTCTTTGGATTGATCGTGATCGGGCTCGCAGTGCTGGTAGTTGTGTTCGCTTATTTTATTTCCCCCGACCCCTCTCCCAATGCTAATCGTATTATTCTTGAAATAGGCGGCGAAAAGCCTGGCTTTACAAAAACATTTGTGCTTTTGCCTAAAGCAAGAAAACCTGCTGCAACAAATTTTTTAAAAAAATTGGTGAGCGGAAAAGAAGATCGTTATGATTTTGTTCCGGTAAACGGGTATAAGATGGTCGGATCGGATAGCATACGTGTTTATCGTTTTATAGATGAAGTGACACAGGATACGGTGTTGTATGCGACCAATGGTGCATCCTCTGGTTTTATCAAATCAAATATCAAGGAGAAAAAATTTTTGCTGGGAACAGATAAGTTTGGAAGAGATATTTTAAGCAGGCTGATCGTTGGAACAAGAGTGAGCCTGAGTGTGGGTTTGATCACAGTAATAATTTCATTGAGTATCGGGTTGATATTAGGTTCGCTAGCAGGATATTTTCGGGGAAGAACGGATAATATCATCATGTGGTTCATCAATGTTATCTGGAGCATTCCTACACTATTACTTGTGTTTGCTATCACACTGGCACTTGGTAAAGGGTTCTGGCAGGTGTTTATTGCGGTTGGACTCACGATGTGGGTCAGTGTAGCAAGATTAGTAAGGGGGCAAGTGTTATCGGCCCGTGAACAGGAGTATGTTGAAGCGACAAGGGCTTTGGGTTTTTCAAATATCAGGACAATCGTAAGGCATATCTGGCCCAACATCATGGGGCCGGTGATGGTGATCGCTGCCAGCAATTTTGCTTCTGCTATTGTGATCGAAGCGGGCTTAAGTTTTTTAGGCGTCGGCGTGCAACCACCAATGCCAAGTTGGGGGTTGATGATAAAGGAGAATTATAATTTTATTATTACACAGAACCCGATGCTGGCACTGGCTCCCGGTTTTGCGATCATGCTATTGGTACTCGCTTTTAATTTGTTGGGAAATGGCCTAAGAGATGCGTTGAATGTGAGAGGAAGACTGTAATTCATATTTAGTTTCAACGATGTGCCTTTATCTACATCACTCTCGCATTCCGGCTAAAGCTTTCTTCCAGTGAAATAAAGGTTTCGGTTCTTTCGATCCCTTTTATTTTTTGCAGTTGATCATGCAATACCGAACGTAGTTGCGAGATATCCTTACAAACTATCTCCGCAAACATGCTATAGTTGCCGGTGGTATAATTAAGCCTGACGATCTCGGGCATTTTTTGCAGTTCCCGCGCCACCGCATCATAGAGTGAACTTTCCTTTAGGTAAATACCGATAAAAGCGATCACATCATATCCCAACTGCTTCAGGTCAACATTGAGTTTTGTACCTTTAACGATACCTGCTTCCTGGAGTTTTTTGATACGAACATGAATAGTACCCCCGGAGACAAACAGTTTTTTACCAAGGTCAGCATAGGAGATGCCTGCATTATCCATCATGTGATGAATGATCTGGAGATCCAGTTTGTCAAGATTTAATTTGCCCGCCATTTTGAAACTTGTTTTTGAAGTTTTTTCTTATATCCTGCAAATATTTGAACATTTTCTATAATTTCAAAATAATCATTAGAAAATTTGGAATAGGATAGCCGATCAGCCTATATTTGTTTTATCAAGCTCTTAAAAAAGAACAATTGATACACACTGTGGGGTGATGAAATTTTTGGCAGACATGCCCCCTCGTCTCGGGGGTGGGGATCACAGGATAAACGAAGTATAGAGCCGACGTTACCATTGGTAAGGCCGACCAGGGTTGACCACTAATCTTTGTACTTCAGCTAACTGCCCCGTGGAGGTTCGACCCCTCCCCCTACAGCAACTCGTGGAGGCCGAGACGCAGCTTTGCTGGTCTCGGTGCCGGCCGAAGCGTCGGCATTCGACCCCTCCCCCTACAGCTATTTTTTTCTTATGTGATTAGTATAGCCTTTCTTTTATAAGAGAGGCTTTTTTATTTTATAGTCCACACAGCCAGGACCCGTATTCATCCCCCTTAAATCGCTGTTCACTCAAATACTTTTACAGTCAACGACCTATTTCTGTTACATTTGTTTTCGTTTTTAATAAAAGGAATATGAAGATCTGCTAAGGTTCACCCCCATTAAACAGAACCTGACTATCTAAAAAAAAGACAAACAGCTTTGCAACAGCTGTGGTCCTTTCTTTGTCAAAGGGCTTACTTCATTTAATTTCAAAAGATTTTTATCATGTCACAACCGACATCAACTAATAAACTATCACATTTTTTTTCTCTCCTGAAACAATCGATCAGGGGAGATGAACATGACTATACAGCCGGCAGCATCCGCAAAGCGATCATTCTTTTGGCAATCCCAATGATCCTTGAATTGTTGCTCGAATCACTTTTTGCAGTTGTCGATCTCTATTTTGTCGGTCACCTGCCCAATAGTGAAAATGCACTGACAACAGTTGGCCTGACCGAATCAGTTATTACGATCATTTATTCCATCGCCATGGGTCTTAGCGCCGGCGCCACAGCAGTAGTAGCCAGGCGAACCGGAGAAAAAAACCCGGAAGGTGCTGCTCATGCTGCCGCACAGGCATTATTGATCGCACTTGGGGTAACCGTAGTGGTAAGTATTGGGGGAGCCATATTTGCGCCTGATATACTTCGAATGATGGGAGCTTCAGCGGAAGTAGTAAAAGAAGGAGCCGTATTCACAAGGATCATGTTTGGCGGTTCCATCGTTATCATTCTTTTGTTTCTTATCAATGGAATATTTCGCGGTGTGGGTGATGCAAGCATGGCCATGCGCAGTTTATGGATAGCCAGCGCCATCAATATCTGTCTTTGCCCGTTATTGATCAATGGTTATGGGCCTTTTCCTGAACTGGGATTAAAAGGCGCTGCTATTGCAACAACAATCGGACGCGGTATTGGTGTACTATACCAATGCTATCATTTATTTAATGGTAAACGATTCCTCAAGCTTCGACCTGTTCATTTCAAATATGATGCGGCGGTGATCAAAACATTGTTGCAGGTAGGATGGCCCATCATTGTCCAGTTCTTTGTTATGAGCGGAAGCTTTATCGTATTGGCTTACCTCGTTTCAACAACAGGACATACAGAAGCATCAGCAGCTTACCAGATCGCCATCCGGAATGTAATATTCTTTATTCTGCCAGCCTGGGGACTTAGTAATGCAGCGGCTACATTGGTAGGACAAAACCTTGGTGCCGGCAAACCGGAACGTGCAGCTGAAAGCGTGATATTAGCCGCGAAATACAATGTGTTTTTCATGGCGCTGGTAACGGTACTATTTGTATTCTTCTCCGGGCCGATCGTGAGCATATTTACTACTGATCCGGAAGTAAAGGGTATTGCTATACAAGCACTGCAGATCATCGGCAGCGGGTATATTTTTTATGGTATCGGTATGGTGATGCTGCAATCATTGAACGGTGCCGGTGATAGCAAAACGCCAACCTGGATAAACCTGTTTTGTTTCTGGTTGTTCCAGATACCATTGGCCTGGGTGCTTGCCGGTCACTTGACTGGGGGCCAACCGGCGCATTTATCGCTATGCCTGTTGCCGAAACCGCATTGGCTATAGCAGCATGGTATTATTTCAAGAAAGGAAAATGGAAATTGGTGAAAGTATAACACGAATAAGCTTGTTCTTTCGTGGACATGAAATTTTTTCCCATCAAGATCACTAAGGAAATCAAAGAAATAATTTTGTGTTGTGGAAAATTGAACACTACCTAAATACAGAGCAGACACACAAAAATAATTGGTGAAAAAAGAACACAGATGACACGGATCAAAGGGATTTTCACGGATAGATCAGTAGTCAGTTATCTACAAGTCTAAAAAAAATCTGTGTTTATCCGTTCAATCGGTGTCATCCGTGTTCTCCCATATCTGTTTTAGCAACTTTTGAAGTTTTAATGCATTTGCCCTGTATTTAAATAAAGGTTGTTCGCAGAAACAACCTTTATTTTTTTAATTTTAGCTCATATTAACTGCTGCATGGCGAACACCATTGATCAGAACCGGATACGGCAAATATTTTTCATTCTTCTTTTATTGTTGCTGGGTCTGTTGCTTTTCCTTCAACTTTATTCTTTCCTGCCGGCATTATTGGGGGCGATTACATTATATATCCTGCTGCATCGCCGGATGTTTTATCTCACCGAAAAGAAAAAATGGCGAAAGGGGTGGACAGCATTATTGCTGATGGTCGTTTCTTTTATCATCATCCTGCTGCCGGTGGCCCTGCTGGCCAACATGCTTTCCTCAAAAGTTGCGTATGCTATCCAGCATTCATCAGAACTGGTAGCGGCATTAAAGAAGCTGGTCAACAACCTGGAGCAGCAATTTGATATAACGCTTGTGAGCGATGAGAATATCAATAAGCTTGGAAATGTGATCGCATCAAGCCTGCCGCAAATACTTGGCTCCACGTTCAACATCTTAACCACGATCTTCTTTATGTATTTCATTCTCTACTTTATGCTGGTGAATGGAAGAAAAATGGAAGATGCATTGTATGAATATATTCCCCTGCGGGATGAGAACGTTGCCAAAGTGGGCAAAGAGATCAATAAAATGGTAATGTCAAATGCGATTGGCATTCCTGTGATCGCATTGGTGCAGGGATTAATTGCATTGATCGGTTATTTGATCATCGGGGTGAAAGAACCTTTCTTTTGGTTCGGCGTCACCTGCATAGCAGCGATGATACCTGTTGTTGGTGCAGCACTGGCTTATGTTCCTATTGCAGTTATCTTTTTAGCCAATGGACAGAACTGGCAGGGCATCGCTATGCTGGTCTTTGGTTTTGGTATCATCGGCAGCATTGATAATGTGCTTCGGTTTACCTTATTAAGAAAGTTGGGAGATGTGCATCCGTTGACAACCGTATTCGGTGTTATCATTGGGTTGAACCTCTTTGGTTTTATCGGGTTGATATTTGGTCCGCTTGTTATTTCTTTATTTATACTCCTGCTGAAGATCTATTCAAATGAATTTATCAGCAAACAAAGAGATGCGCATAAGATCATGGAGAATTGATCCTGGTTAACCGCATTTTAATAGAAACACTTATTTCCGAAATAACCACTCGTAGTTTTTCTTCATTGTTCCTAACTGCTTTGCGTATTTGTTCGCAACGTATTATAGAACAGTATTTTATTCATTGAATTTTGAAATAACAGATAATATTTTCGACTCGTATAACGTTAGTTAGCTGAAATCTGTATCCCTTTGAGAAACCTCATAGCAGTCATATCTATGTCCGGCCTGTTCGTGCTGCACTCATCCTTCGAAGTAGTGCCAACGGCAAACACAACAGGAACTATAGCACCACTGTATGATAAGGCCATCCATAAAAATACAATCATTGATGCGAAGGCTTCTTCCTTATATAGCAGCCTCCAGCTTGCGGAAAAGGGATTGTCAGAAAAAGCATTTCAACATGCTTACAAAGGCTACCAGGTATTATTGGAAAAAGAACTTTTAACGAATACCCGTTACCTGACCATCTGCGATTTCACACAATCTTCAAAGCAAAAGAGATTATACATTATCGATCTCGAAAACAATGAAGTGTTGATGAACACCTGGGTAGCGCATGGTCGCAACTCCGGGATCGATAAAGCGGTAAAGTTTTCCAACAAACCTTCTTCTTTACAAAGCAGTCTTGGCTTTTATATTACACAGCAAACATATTATGGCGCCAATGGATTGTCATTAAGATTGAATGGCGTGGAGCGGGGCTTTAATGATAAAGCGATGCGCAGAGCTATTGTGATCCATGGCGCTGATTATATCGGTGATGAAAAGAAAGGACGCAGCTTCGGTTGTCCTGCAGTTCCCAAAGAAGAAAATGCAACGATCATCAACACGATCAAAAACGGAACCTGTCTTTTTATTTATTACCCGGCGAAGAACTATCTGAAAGGATCTAAAATATTAAACGGCTGATTGGACACACACAAGGATGGATGATTAACAAAAAGCTCAACTTACCCTATGGTTGGGCTTTTGTTTTTGTATGAAATGATCAGGCCACTTGTTTTAATATTCTTTCTTCGCTGAAATCAAAATAGGTAAAGCAGATATTTCTCATCTTCCCATACACTTCACAAAGTTTGTTTGACCGAATACCATGCTCTGCCAACTCTTCATCATTTACAAGGCCTGCTGTTTCTAATAAAGAATCAGTCAGTAAAAGATAGCTATCACTATTGATCGAGTTTTTAAGCAGGCGATGAGCTTCTACAACCACTTCACCATACAATTTTTTAAAAGGGCCAATTTTATATTCTGTCATGGCACCATAATGTGCAATAACCTTTAAAGAAAGGTTCAGTGGAAATGAAAAAGCACTTTCCAGTTCTTTACGCCTGGATTCAAAAGCACTGGCCATTAACTGGTACTGCTCTGTCAACTCACAAAGTGAAGGAGCAGTGCCTGAACGATAAAACAACACGGCATCACCTTCCACTTCTGCAATATTTAATTGAAGATTATTTTGACCGATCACTGCCGAAAGCAATTCGTAGGTGATCCGTTTGCCGGTGAGCACATCGGTAGAACGAACAAGTTCTGTGAACCCGCTGATATCGGGAATAAACAATAGCCCGTTAAAAACACCCTGGCTCATGGCGATCAATTTTTGATAATTCGTGTATTCCATTTCAAATTGTTTTGATAAACAAATCTACAATGAGCTTTACCCGGTGACTTTGTTTAAAGGGCCTGATTTGTTTTGCTTAAAGGGCCAATGTAGAGTTAGCGAGTAGTGGATCGTGTGAATGTTTTCCCGCTGATCTGCGCAGATATTTTACTAAATCACAGATAGTATCTGCGTGATCTGCGATTAAATCTGCGAAAATCTGCGGGAAAACATTCAAGCTGTATCACTATCCCCTCAATGGCTTACTCTTTCAAGTAATTGCGTAGGCGCATAGCCAAAATGTTTTTTGAATGCGTAAGAAAAATGAGAAAGGTTCTCAAAACCCACTTCATAACAAACATCAATTGGCTTGGTCTTCTTTTCAACAAAATGGTAATGTGCCAGCTCCAACCTTTTTTGTGTGAGCCATTTTTGTGGAGTGGTATTAAAAGCTTTTTTAAAATCCCGTTTGAAAGTTGTGAGGCTTCTTCCTGTGAGGTAACCAAATTTTTCCATGGGCATATTGAACATGAAATTCTTTTCCATGTAGCTGACCAGGTCGATCTTGCCGGGTTCTTCAAAGTTGGCAAGTATATCATCGATCTCTTTATCGATGGCCCGCAGAATGCTGATGGCTTCTGTCAATTTAAGTGATGCGATATTTTCCGGGATGTCTTTCATTTCAAAATAGGGAATAAGCGAAGCCAAGCAGCTTTCCAGCAAAGGGTGATTGTTGAAATGGCGGATCTTTTGAGAGATTGTTGCTTTGGGTTTTATTGGCATGTCAGCATAAAACTCTCTTAGCTTTTCCGTGGTGAGATGCATGGTAACAGTCTTATGCGGCTTACCATCCTTTGGATAATTAAGAATAGTCGCGAGTTGATTTCTTGGGATCAAAAAAATATCACCAGGTTTGAACCAGAAAGTCGCATCAGCCTGTACGATCTTTGTTTCACCGGATATGAACCAAACCAGTATATGCTCCTCAAACATGATATCCGATTTAAAGAACCTATCCTCGTAACAGGAGAGTTTGATATCGGGAGTTATATATTTTGCCGTGTATTCCATGTTGATCTTTTTGGGGTTTTCCGCAGATTTTCGCTGATCTGAACGCAGATCACGCTGATAATATCTGTTCAATCCGCAGGAACTATCACCGTCTAAAATTAAAAAATAGGCATCATTCAGGGCGAAATGTGATGCCTGTCATTTTCTCGCTTAACGCCCAGAGTCTTTTTGCGCTCAGTTCATCCAGCGAATAAGGATGCACACCTGATGGCGAGTTGTTTACTCCATCCAATTCAGCGATCTCGGCATCTTCGCAATACACACCCCCGATATTATTAAGCAGGGGACTGGTAGCACACCAAACAGTTGTGGCAGCGCCTTGTGGTATTGTTTTTAAACTGGCGGCTACTTCCGGGAGAATATTGCCATTAGCGTCACAAAACCCCAACCTGATAAATAATTCCAATGGTGCTTCTCTTGCCAGTTCTGTTCCACCGATAGAACCGGGATGTAATGAGTAAGCTCTCACGTTAGATGCTTTGCTGCGATTATCCAATTCAAGGGCAAATAAATTGCTGGCTGTTTTTGATTGGCCATAAGCCTGCAGTGTTTCATATTCTCTATAAAGAAAATTCGGGTCATCAAAATTGAAAGGAGCAAAATGATGTCCATGAGATGATACGTTGATCACTCTTGCTCCATTTGCTTTTTTAAGTGCCGGCCATAGTTTGGCTGTAAGATGAAATTGGCCCAAATAATTTGTGGCGAGTTGTGATTCGATACCACGCCTATCCCTGCGCAATGGCACCCACATAATGCCGGCATTATTGATCAGCAAATGAAGCGCTGAGCCCGACGTCAAAAACCTTTCGGCAAAAGCATCAATGGAAGAGGGATCCATCAGGTCCATTATCCCCAGTTCCACATTAGGAATGCCGTTCAAATTCTGCACGGCTTTTTTCATATCCCTTACCGGAACGATCACGGTGGCGCCGGCGGCTGCCAGTGTTTTGGTGGTTTCAAGACCAATACCGGCATTGCCGCCCGTTACGATAGCAACTTTTCCTTTTAGGCCTATCCCTTTGATCACATCATTGGTTGTGCTTGTGGCGTTGAACCCTGAGCCGATCGGATGCTGTAATGCACCTTCATAATTATTCTGTCTCATACAATTTGTTTTTTGTTGAAACAAAATTGACAAGATTAAGAACGACTGGCTTTGTTTAAAAGGCCGAAGTTGTTTTGTTTAGAAGTTCAACTTCCTTTAATTAATCAACGGAGCTCCTATCAAAAGGCAAGAGATACTTCACTATTAGAACCTATTTGAAACAGCAGTCCAATAATTAAAAGTGAAAAGGAGATCACAAGAAGATTATCATTTGTAGTTGTTTGAGTCTTCTTTTTATTATGGATATGTTAACCTGGAGATACAACCCAGGCAGAACTATTACAGTTGAAACATAGTTTCAGCCAGGCTGCATTTTAGCAATACCCTTGCTATGGCTTCATACTTCCCTGTGCAATATGTAAGCAAATTTATAAAGCGAATTGCTCAATAAAAATGTCATTTATTTGACTAATGAAACTGTCGTCTGTTTTTTTATTGAGAACAGATTGTCTGTATAAGTGATAGTATTCTAAAATTCTTTTTTCCGTGTCAGGTTCAACTTGCTCTAAGTCTAACATTTTTGCTCTGTTAATATCATTTGGTTCAAATTTTTGAAGTCCATTTCCGTATTCTCGTCTATTATCTTCGAAAATTTGTCTTGAAACGTCTGTTAAGAGATAAGCAAAAAGTAAGTCTGTCTTAGGGGAAGAGAACATATTTAAGTAGATACAATGAAATGCCGTTAGATTTGACAGCCCGGCTTCGTTGCGTATAAAACGAAGCCCATTACGATTAAAAACTGAAACCCAAATAGGTGACGGAGGTCTATTTTCCAACGAATACCACGGATTTCTGCAAGCAGTCAGGAATTTTTTATTTATCTCTTGTTCTTCTCCAATTTCTATATAGCGTTTGATATGTTCACCCGTTGGATTTTTAGCATTTAAAAGGAATACAGATTTGTCATTTGCTTTAAGCTCCTCAAAGCTTTCCTTTGTAAAGAAAGAACTTTTTGCATCTGCAGCTTTGCAGATACACGGCAAAAGATATTTAGCATCAATTTTATATTCTTGAGCTTTTGATGCATTAAATGTAAAATACTCGTTTGAGCCAGTTGCTATTCCACGAACAACCTTTCCATAGTTTGCGAACGAAACAAGATGTTTAAATTTAATTGCATTTAGTTCCTGATAGTATGCTCTCCATTTTATCTCCGGGTCAAGGTCTTCAAGTTTTATGATTTGAGTAGTTAATAAATGATTAGGGTAACTTTCTATTAAACTACCGATTTTATGTAAATCACCAAGAGTGGTTACATTACTAAATTGAACTGTTCCTGATTTATCATCATTAGCACAAAGCACTATTGACGCAGTTGTTAAGGCGTCGTCAAATACATTTTCTTCAAAATCCACCACAATTATATGACGTAGTGTTTTGCTTTTAATAAGATATGATTTAACTAATGTGCCATAATCAGAATTAAGAAATTCGGAGGGGATAATATATGCAGCTCTACCACCGCTGTTTAATTGATGTATTGATTTTAAAAGAAATAATGAATAAAGATTTGTAAACCCATTTAACTTCCAAGATATTTTTTCTTCAATTTCCTTCAGGATATTTTTATTATCATAATCATGAAATTTGAAATAAGGAGGGTTGCAAATAATCCCATCATATTTATTTTCCCAATCATTATACATGTAATCACCTTGTTGAAGATTTACGTTTTCGTAGTCTTCAAAAATATTCTTGGATTTTTCAAAGATGTTAGAGTCAATCTCAAAGCCCTTGATGTTTAGATCTTCTTTGTGATTTAATAATGCTCTTGAAAACACACCTAAACCAAATGCTGGCTCTAACACATCTTTTAGTTGTTCATTTCCTAAGAGCCATTTTGCCATAAGGTTGGCAATGGGGAAGGGGGTAAAAAACTGAGCAAATTTTTTTCTATGCTCTATTGAAGTAAATTTTGAATACTCACTTTCAATATCATTTGAAGCTGTGTATGCCTTTGCTGTTGTCATCAAAATTCAGTTTCATTTATTCCTAAAATCGAACGTAATTTATTTACATCTAAATAGGCAGTTCCCCCATTAAATCTGACATGAAATAGTAATCTGCCACGCCCTAATTTTCGCATTACACTGCTATGATTTGGCATATCAACCTTAAATGCTACTTCTTCTCCTTCTTTATAATCAATTTTTACGGTCCATTTGTTCTGGTTTTTACTATCCTCATCACCAATAAAGTATTTATTTCCTTCTAGTTCAGGGGTTGATATTAATTCCAGTATTTTATGAAAGGAAATGCCATAAACTTTATCGAAGAAAACTTGAAAATAATAATGTGGTACATTATAAGTTTCAATCCATTTAAATACAACTTTCAAATCTTCAACCTTAGGTGTAATACTAAGAAAATCCCTTTTCTTAAATTCTTTCAAGGCGCTATTTATTTCTTTAATTAGGTCACTTGCGGCTTTGAGTTCTTCCGAACCTCTCCAACCGGGAGCATCTTTAATTTCTAAAACACCAATAGTTCCTGTAGTTATGGCGTTTAGACTTTCAATCCATCCTGCTTTTTGACTAAGGATGTCGTGATATTTTTCTAACAAGGTTGCTTTGAGTTGAAGCACTCTGCCGATTAATTCACTCTTCCGTTGTTGCATAAACCCGGCGTATTCTTCAACTAAAAACGCACTTGACCTAACTTCAATTCCGGCTTTAGCCAATGGAACTATTTCATTCAATTGCTCTTTAGAGAAATTGCTTATGTTATTTCCCCATGCTTCCGAATAAACCTCTTTGGAAAACAATAATACATCTGGCCTTTTACCTATGCTTTCCAGCTCATCTTGATATTGCTCATAAAATTCCTCAAATCCTGGTTCGCCAGCAATAATGTTTTCTGACTTGCCATATTGCACTGCTACATATTTTTTTGACAGTGCATTGATTGCCTGCAAGATTAGATTTTCCGCCCAATCACCTTGTTCTCTATTGGTAAGAAATTCTGAAAAAGCCTGGGTAGGCGGCTTTCCTCTTTTTCTTTCAATTTCCCAGTTTATTATTGTGGTTGGTACTTTTTGAATTAACTCCCTTGTTTTATCGTAGTAACTCACTAATTCCGATATGTTTAGTAATTGTGCAATTTAAACTTTTAGACTAGCTTTTTAAGAGCAGATTTATTAACGATTTACTCTGTCAATTGTGAATTAAAATGAATGGATTAGCTAACTGTTAGGCATTGACGAAGACACATAAATAATATGCTACTGCTGATATATTTTCTCACTGATAATCAGGTAAAATTCATAATCCAGCAACATGCTAAAACAACTTCCCCCAACTCTGTTCTATCGTTAACCAGCTCATCCAGCTCATAACAGCCACGACTATCCAGCCAAACAATTGAAGCAATAAGGGATGCTTGTAATTATTAACGATGGTAGCTTTTGTAGCAGCGATTAAGATAACTGCTAAAGCAATGGGAAGAATGATGCCATTTACTGCACCAGCCAGTATAAGCAAATTCACCGGGTTGCCGATGAATACAAATATTACTGTTGAGAGAATAATAAAAAGACTGATGATGATCTTTTCATGCTTTTCTACTGCAGGCACCAATGTTTTCCAAAATGAAACAGAGGTATAAGATGCTCCCACTACTGAAGTGATAGCAGCACTCCATAATACGATCCCGAAAAATTTATAACCGATCTCACCAGCTGCAGATTGAAATACCGAAGCGGCAGGATTGCCGGCTGCTAATTTTATTCCCTGCGAAACCACACCCAATGCTGCCAAAAACAAAACAAAGCGCATGACAGATGTTATGACGATACCACTCACAGCACTGTTGGTTACCTGCGGTAAATTTTCTTTTCCTTTCACTCCTGCGTCGAGCAGGCGATGTGCACCGGCAAAAGAAATATAACCACCAACGGTGCCGCCAACCAGCGTCACGATCTTCATCACATCAATTTTTTCGGGCCATATTGTTCTATACAATGCTTCGCCAACAGGTGGATTGGATGCAAAAGCGATATAGATTGTGAGACCGATCATGAGAAACCCAAGCAGTTTTGAAAAATTATCGATCAGCTTACCAGCTTCTTTATACCAGAAGATGCCCAATGCGATGAGGCAACTGATAACAGCTCCGTATTCAGGTTTGATACCTGTCAATACATTTATTCCCAAACCTGTTCCCGCGATATTACCAATATTGAATACCAGGCCGCCAAAAGCAATGAGGCCGGCAAGAAAAAACCCCAAACCGGGTAATACTTTATTTGCAATATCCTGTGCCCTGTTCTCACTGATACTGACAATGCGCCAGATATTTAATTGAGCGCCGATATCAAGCAGGATAGAAATGAGTATGACAAAACCAAAACTGGTGAGCAATTGCTCAGTAAATAAACTTGTTTGCGTAAGAAAGCCGGGGCCAATAGCTGAAGTGGCCATTAAAAAAGCAGCGCCAAGTATTGCAGAGTTAGCCCCCGTCCCCCCCAAGGGGGGCTTAGGTCGTTTAGTAGTGGAATTGCTTTTATCTGGTTGCATCTTTTATAGCTTTTGCAAATGAAACAGCGTGTTTACCATCGCCATGAATACAGATTGTTTCTGCAAGAATTGGAATTGTTTTACCATTAACAGATGTTACAGTTCCCTTTTTTATCATTTGTATGACCTGTTTGACTGCTTTGTCAACATCTTCAATAAGCGCATGGGCTGCTGTTCGCGACGTTAATGAACCATCATCCTGGTAGGTGCGATCAGCAAAAACCTCGCTGGCTGTTTTTAGTCCAATTGTTTTTGCTTCTTCAATAGAACAACTGCCACTCAATCCAAAAAGAATAAGACCCGCATCATAGTCTTTTACAGCAGCCGCAATGGCTTTTGCGATGGCAGGGCTTTTTGCCGACATGTTATATAATGCTCCATGAGGTTTTACATGATGGATGTTTACCTCAAACGAATCTGCAATTTCATTGAGCAGGATCAGTTGTTGCTGCACCAGCTCATAAATATCTTCGACAGGCAAATTCATTTCGGAACGGCCAAAATTCTTTCGATCTAAAAAAGAAACATGTGCGCCTACGTGAACATTATGTTTTAGTGCAAGCTCGATAGTTTGCCACATCGTTTTTTCATCACCGGCATGATAGCCACAGGCGATATTGGCTGAATGAATATAAGGCATGATGGCTTCATCATTGCCAATACCCTCTCCCATATCACAGTTAATATCAGCCGCCCCCAAGCCCCCTCCGGAGGAGGGGGTTTCCGACGAGTCACTTAATTTGTCAAAGTATTTTTTTATAGGAGTCACGGCTTTAAAAATTGTTCAAGCTTGAAAGTACAGGCATTTCGCAGTTGCGCTAAATGCTGCTGTTGTTTTAAATACAATTTCTCGGCTGTTTGCTGATCGGTCAGTTTGAATGAAACCGAATCGCCGGGTTTCATTTGTGCCATTCTTGAATGATGCGCAGTGATCACATGCGCCAGCCGCGGATAGCCGCCTGTTGTTTGATGATCTGCCATCAACACGATCAACTGGCCATCGGGTAATAATTGGATCGTACCAAAACCCACAGCGGAAGAAACAACTTCTTCATTTGTTATTACCTGCACGGGATCACCTTTTAAACGATAACCCATCCTGTCCGAACGACGGGTGATACTCAATGAGCCACAATGGAATTTTTTCTTTGCTTCATCCGTCAGCCGGTTCCATTCATGACCCGCTAATATGGCAATATGTTTTTCAAAAGGATCCCCCCAGTTTGTATCCGCTTTCCAGGGCAACACATAAAATTCATCTTCATGTTTAATAAAAGGCAGTTTTGATTTTCTGCGGATTGCAATTTCATCGTCAGATTTTAAGGCCCTGCCATTCACACCACCTTTCTCCACCTTAATATGCGTGCTGTAACTGCCCAGCCATTTTTCTATTTCAAAACCACCGTGTACAGCGATATAAGCTCTTGCTCCATTTTTAATAGCATGAAACTGTAGTATGCTATACTTATCAAGCAAAAGAGGATGTAAGGTGGGCACTTCTTCTCCGTTAATGCTTGCTTTAAAATCGGCACCGCTTAATGCGATCAGTGCAGGTTGTTCAAATATGAATGAGGAAGAAGGAAAGTGTAATTCAATAACGCCTTCAGTGCTGTCGTTGCCAACAAGAATATTGGCTATTTGCGCCGCATATTTATCCATGGCACCACCGGGATTGATCCCGAGATGCTGGTAACCGATGCGACCCATGTCCTGCACCGTATCAAGAATGCCCCCTTTGATAACTCTCAAACTCATTTTGCGTAATTGAAATGAATTGTACGGTATCGCCTGCTTTAAATAATGATTCACCTTCGCCTTCCGGGTCAAATAATCTCAATGGCGTTCTGCCGATAATGCACCAACCACCGGGCGATGCTAATGGATAGATACCCGTTTGTTTGCCGGCAATTCCTACACTCCCTGCCACAACATTTTCAGGCTGGGTTTTGCGGGGCATACTTATTCGCTCATCCACATCTCCCATATAGGCAAAACCGGGTAAGAAGCCGAGCATATAAACCCGGTACTTTTTAGATGCATGCAATGAAATTATTTCTTCAATAGGCAAACCTTTGGCATTAGCCAGTTCATTAATACCCGGTGCGAAAGCTGCTTCATAACATACCGGTATTTGCAAAAACCTTGAACTGGTCTCATTTGCTTCGGCTGTATTGACAAGCAGTTTTTGTAATTGTTCTTTTATCCAATCGTAAGCCAAAGCCTCTTTACCGGCTTTCTTTTTTATAGCTGCAACATCATAAAAGAGGGTAAGTGAACTATAAGCGGGCACTGCTTCGATCATGCCTGGCAAAGGTTGTTTTTGCAAGGCGGTGAACAACGTCATTACTTTTTCGTTGAGAGAAACGTCTATCACATTGCCAAAATCAATGGTCAATGCTGCATCGCCAGAAGAAAATATACTGTATGCAGGAGCTTGGTTCATTTGATGACTGTTTGAAGATAGCAACTTAACTTTGATTCCGGATGCCGAAGTTGAACAGGAACGATACCATTAATCTTTTGTCCAAAATAACTCCCCGCCGTGCCTGGAATGGCATAAAAGTGCTTAGCAGTTATTATATCAGTAAATGGACAAAAAAACCTGTGCAATGGGGTCTGCCGCTTTCCATTTCATTTGAGCCGACTACCTCCTGCAACCTGCGTTGCCCTGAATGCCCAAGTGGGCTGCGGGCATTTACAAGACCAACAGGTATGCTGAAAAGAGATTTTTTCAGCGAAACCATAGACCAACTGCATAAAGAGCTACTCTATCTTGTTTTCTATTTCCAGGGTGAGCCCTACCTGAACCCTGATTTTTTGGATATGGTTAAGTATGCTTCACAGAAAAAGATCTATACGGCCACATCTACCAATGCACATTACCTGAATGATGCTAATGCAAAAAGAACGATCGAAAGCGGCTTAGACAGGTTGATCATTTCAATTGATGGCACCACGCAGGAGGTCTATCAGCAATATCGTGTTGGAGGAAGACTGGATAAAGTGATCGAAGGAGCAAAGAATATTGTGAAATGGAAAAAAGAATTAAACAGTAAAAAGCCCTTTGTTGTTTTCCAGTTTTTAGTGGTGAAACCAAATGAACACCAGGTTGAAGATGTAAAGAAATTAGCAAAGGAAATAGGAGTGGATGATGTATGGTTCAAAACCGCTCAGGTATATGATTATGAAAATGACCCTAACCAGTTAATCCCTTCGATAGATAAGTTTAGTCGTTATCGAAAAACGGATAAGGGTTATGAATTCAAAGGCAAATTGGCCAATCATTGCTGGCGGCTCTGGCATGATCCCGTTATCACCTGGGATGGCCTGGTGGCACCTTGTTGTTTTGATAAAGATGCGCAACACCAGTTGGGTGACCTCAAGAAAAAATCATTCAAAGAGATCTGGAGAAACGGGGAATACAGTAAATTCAGGAAGCAAATTCTAAAAGGCAGAAAGAATATCGACATATGTGCTAACTGTTCCGAAGGAACCAAAGTTTGGGAACAGTAAGCGCCCTGTCCTCCTGAGCAAAGCGAAGGATGTTCGGAAGGCACAAAGGTTTGGGAACAATGATTAGGAGTTAAAAGCTATGAGCTTCGAGGCTTCAAGGTCGTTTTCGAACTATTGGTCTCGCAGCTAATAGCTCGCGGCTCGTAGCTCAAAAAAGATGACTGTTTCAACCTTAAATGAATTCTATGCAAATCCCCTCTTCTGTTTCTACACGTCTTCAGTACCAGCACAAATCATTAGTGGATATTATTGATGGTCTCACAGATGAACAGGTAAGGAGACATATTGTCCCCGGCAAATGGTCCATCTTCGAAAACATTGTGCATTTACAAACCTACCAGCACACATTTATCAGCAGGGTGAAACAAATGCTGGAAGGAAAGACGCCTATATTCGATCGCTATTCTGCAGAAGGCGATCCTTTGTTTCTTGATAACTGCGAAAAATCATCAAGAGAGATCATGCAGGATATGATAACGACAAGGAAGGAGATGGCAGCAGAAATTATTTCATTCCGTGAGTCGGATTATGAAAAAACGGCTATTCACCCTGTGTATGGAACAATGAATCTTATTCAGTGGCTTCATTTCTTTTTACTGCATGAAGCGCATCATCTCTTTACCATCTTTAAACTGGCAGCGGAAGTAAGAAGAGAAGCAAAGGCATAGAGGTCATATTGGTCATAGAGGGCAAAGGGCCATAGTGGTCAAATGGTCATAGGAGTCAAACGGGTCATATCGGTCAAGTAATCTGCTGTATGACTGGCATGACCCATTTGACCGATATGACTGCCATGACTTATATGACTCCTATGACCAATATGACTTCTATGACTGATATGACCTGCTCTATGCGTATGTTAAAGAATGGCTAAGGATTATTTGAAAAACTACATTTATTTGGATATTCAATGTTACAACATTAATTTTGTGTTCTCATTTTATCACACACTAAAACATATTACAATGTCTGATCTGAGAACGAATGTTGACCAGCTCAACCAGATGGTGCTGGAAGGAAAGATCCTTGATGCGTTTGAAAAATTTTATTCCGAAGAAGTGGTTATGCAGGACAATGATTATCCTGCCCGTGTAGGAAAGGATATTAACCGCCAGTATGAAGAAGCGTTTGTGGGTGGCCTTACAGATTTCCGCGACGCTAAGATCCTGAATACACTGGTGAGTGATGATCTTGCAGTTACAGAATGGTGGTTTGATTACACGCATAAGGATTATGGAGTGCGTACTTATCGCCAAATAGCCGTTCAGCGCTGGAAGAATGGCAAGATCGTTGAAGAGAAATTCTATTACAACAATTAAAACGGCAAAGAAGCTGATTCATCCAAAAAGTTTTGGGCAGGGCTACTGGCTTAGCCCGAAACTTTTTACTTTTACCAGTACACACACCGCTGCGATAATATTTACTAATATCATCAATGTGGTTTATGCAAACAGTTATGGGTATTGATAAAGACATACAGCAGGCCAAATTCAGGAATGTCTATCAAAAGGCTTCTATCAACCTCATCTTTACGATCGGGTGGATGAGGGAGCGGACCCGGCATATTTTTGAAGCAGAGGATATCACCCCTCAGCAATTCAATATTCTTCGCATACTCAGGGGAAGTTTCCCTAAACCACTTTCTACTTTACAAATAAGGGAAAGAATGCTGGAAAAAATGAGCGATACCAGCCGTATTGTTGATCGTTTAATAGCCAAGGGACTGGTTAAAAAAGTTGTTTGTAAATCAGATCGACGCCTTGTAGATGTGATCATCACTGATAAAGGGCAAAAATTGTTGGAGAAACTGGATGCCCGGCAGCAGGAAATGGATGGCGTTTTGCAAAACTTATCTGAAAAAGAGGCTGAAATGCTTAGCAATCTCCTCGATAAAGCACGGGATGGCAGTGAATAATGTATTTTTACTTACTCATTGATCCCAAACTGAAAACATGAAAAGATCCGTCATTGCCTGCCTCCTGATAGTAGCAAGTTCTTTCGTTTCCGTTTTTGCCCAACCAAAGTATGAATTCCGTGGAGTTTGGATAGCTACCGTTGAAAATATCGACTGGCCACAGCGCGGAGTCACAGATCCTGAACAACAAAAAGCAGATTTTATACGCTTGCTGGATATGCACCAGCGAAATGGCATGAATGCTATCATAATGCAGGTGAGACCGGCCGGTGATGCCTTTTATCCTTCTCCTTATGAACCCTGGAGCCAGTGGCTCACAGGCGTGCAGGGCAAACCACCATCTCCTTATTATGATCCTTTGCAGTTCATGATCGAGGAAACGCATAAAAGAGGAATGGAATTTCATGCGTGGTTAAATCCTTACAGGGCTGTTTTTAATGTGAACACCTCTTCAATAGCCGCTAATCATGTTACACGTATTCATCCCGAATGGTTTGTTACCTACGGAGACAAAAAATATTTTGAACCATCCAACACCGAAGCGCAGGATTTTGTGGTAAAAGTGGTTCGTGATATCGTGAAGCGTTATGATGTTGACGCTATTCACATGGATGATTATTTCTATCCTTATCGTATTCCCGGCAAAGAATTTCCTGATGCAGCCGCTTATGCAAGATCAGGAAGCAAACTAAACAAAGATGATTGGCGCCGCAGCAATGTTGACAGCATCATTCGCAAGCTGAGTATCGCTATCAAAGAAGAAAAACCGCTTTGCCGTTTTGGTATTTCACCTTTTAGTGTTTGGAGAAATAAGGATAAAGATCCTGTAAGAGGCAGTGACACCAGAGCGGGTCAAACCAATTATGATGATCTCTATGCTGATATATTATTGTGGTTGCAAAAAGACTGGATCGACTATGTAGCTCCACAGATCTATTTCGAGATAGGGCATGATAAAGTAGCCTATGAAAAAATGCTGAACTGGTGGAGCCGTAACAGCTATGGCAAACATATTTATGTCGGGCATGGTATTTATAAAAAGTATGAGAATATAGCAGCCTGGCAGAACCCGAACGAGATCCCCAACCAGATAAAGTTATTACGCAAATACCCGAATGTGCAGGGAAGCATATATTATAGCAGTCGCCCGCTTGAACGCAACCCCAATGGTTGGGCCGATAGTTTGAGAGAGAATTATTATAAATACCCGGCGTTGCTCCCTCCGATGCGCTGGATTGATAATGAAAAACCCTGGCCGCCGATAGTAGAAAAAACGATCAGGGATTCAGCAATACAATTCAAGGTTGTTCCTGATCCGAGAAACAGGGTGCCGATCAAATATTATGTGGTATATAAGTATGCAGTGGAATCACATACCGAGTTGTTTGGCAATGTGCCCAAATACATTTCCAAATTTCATATGACACCGGAGGGCTTCACGTTTACCGATACACTTTCTTCCAAACAGTTTTCTTATCGTTATGTGGTAACGGCTGTCGGAAAAAATAATAATGAAAGCGATTTGAGCGAGATCGCCATTCTTATTCAACCGGATGGCAAATGGCAGTTCTATAATCCATAAGCTATTGCTGACAGCAAAGGAACAAGAGAGTGATCTTCTTCATATTGGTGAATGAAGATCTAACACAAGCTTATCATTTAGTCCTGATCAGAGCATGAACACGGATAACACTGATCAAACGGATTATCACTGATTTAATCCGTGTAAATCCTTCAAATCCGTGCCATCCGTGTCCTCCTCTCTTAATATCGGGAACGAATTCCCTTGAGGAATTTTTCAATGGCCCTTCTTATATCGGTTACATTAGCCTGGTGATTATTTACCAGTGTAGAGAAGATAAGCAGCTTCCCTTTTTTGGTATAGAGAAAACCACTGAAGGCAACTACTCCTGAAAGCGTTCCTGTTTTGGCATATATATAACCGCTGTCGGCTTTATAATAACTGCTAATGGTCCCTTCACCACCTGTAGCGAATATTGTTTTGATCCTTTCCATCGGAAATTCTTTCTGCATCTTATTAAGGATGGCAACAAAATCCTGCGGTGTAAATAGGTTATAGCGGCTAAGCCCGGAGCCATCGGCCCAACGTGGTTTTTGAGGAAGATCTTTAAAATCCGTTTTAAGTAATGTGTCAATGATCTTTGAATCGTTCATTACACCCAACAGTTTATTGCTTACCATCAGTAATGATTGTTCTGCAAAAAAATTATCACTGCGATGCATCATGGGCTTGAGGAGAGAATCTGTGGGTTGGCTTTTCACAGAACGGTCAGGCGATATTTTATAAGGAACAATCGATGTTGGGTAAGAAAAACTAACCGGTATTTTTAAAGTATCACTTAAAAGCCGCGCTATTATTTTGCTGTTTTCTGTATCGAATGTGAGCTCCTGGGTAGTAGAGGTCTTTCCACCACCGACTATCATGTAGTCGTTGTCGGCTTTGCCTCTATGAACCTCTTTTAAAAACGAAGATGAGTTAATGCTATCAGCTTTGATTGAGGCAACGGCTTTTGCCGGAAATATTTTAGGATTTGATAATTGACCAGAAAAGCTAATTACATTTCCGTATATAGGCATAGCACTTCTTTCAGCCATATAGGTTGCTTCATAGTCGTTCCAGGTCCACCCTGATCCAAGCGGTCTGGATTTCCAGCCACTTAGATCAATATTTATTGGCTTATTCAATTTATTTAGAAAATTAAAAGCTCCTTGGTTTTTGAATTCTGGTAATAAGAAACTTGGATCTCCATTTGGTTGAATGTAAACCCTGTCAGGCAGTTCATCATATGTAAAAGCTATCAAACTATCCCCCAAATATTTCATCGCCGCATAACAGGTAGGGATTTTTGTATTACTGGCCGGCACAAAATATTTATCACCCTGGTAATCGTACCAGTACTTTCCGGTAGCTGGTTCATAAACACTGATACCAAGATGAGCGGCTTTGAATGGCGCAGTACTTATTACATCTGCCTTTGCCGATTTTGCGATTTGCTTTTGAACAGAACAGGAAACGAGCAAGTACGAGGTAAGCAGTACGAGGTACGGCGTTTTCAAATGTGAATTGAGCATTGAATATTGATTATTGAAAATTAATAATTCTTTTCTCCACCACACTTTGCTGCGCTGCTTCAATGATCCTTGTGTTCCTTATTCCATCCGCTGCCGGAACAGGATTGGGTCCCTGCCCCGTCAACGCTTTATAAATATCATCATAATAACCCATATAGTTACCGGGAGTGGAAGTGGTTTCTTTTCTTACTACCTCACCATTGATCTCTGTATGCAGCAAACCATCGGGTGAAGATAATGCAGGGCACCAGTTTTCAAAAGAGGGTTTTGTGCCAAGTAATAATTGCTGCTCCTGCTGGTCTGACCGCTGTTGCAGGAAACTTCCCTTCATACCGTGTAACACATAAGCATAGATGGATTCTCTTGCTATAACAGTGGCCTTTAATCGTACTCTTAAGCGATCATAATAAAAAAGCATCTCAAAATAATCAGGTACGGCTACATCATCTCTCATTTTGATAAGATCGGCGAACATTGCTTTAGGAAAACCAAATAATTGAATAGCCTGGTCAACGAGGTGCGGTGAAAGATCAAACAAGTTCCCTGCCCCAGGCATTGGGCCTTCTTTATGTGCCTTGCCGCCGAATGCAGGACGATAACGGTCATAACGAATTTCAACTTCCCTTATTTCCCCCAGCAGGTTTTGTTCTACTACATTTTTAACAGCACGGTAATCGCCATCATAGCGGCGGTTTTGATACACACTGAGGAACAGGTTATTTTTTTCGGCCAGAGCCGTCAACTCTTCTGCTTCCTTCACCGTGATAGCAAAAGGTTTTTCTATTATCATGTGCTTGCCAGACTGCAACACCAGTTTCGCCTGTTCGAAATGCAAATGCGTTGGCGTGTTCACTACAATTAATTGCAGTTCTTTATCCGCACACAACTCTTCGACAGAACGAAACAATTTGCTATTGGGATATCGCTCTCTTGAATCATTATTATTTCTTTCAACAATACCAGCCAGTTCATAGCCGGGATGTGCTTCGATAAATGGAGCATGAAACAGTTTACCGCTCATGCCATAGGAACAGATGCCAGTACGAATAACAGGTGTCATATTATAGTTTAATGAAAAATAAAAAATAAGGAATATAAAATGTAAAAGTAAATCACCCACTTTTAAATTTTGTATTCTACATTTTACATTTTTCTAACTTCTTTCCTGCGCCCGCAACCACCGCTCAGGAATCTCATTGCTGCTGGCTAATAAATAATCTTTATAACTACAGGCGATATAACTCTTGTTGGGCAATTGCATCCACCAGCGGCCGGTTTTTTTGCTTTGCAAGAAAGTTGTCTCTACTTCAGCAAAAGCCATGTGATACTCGTTGAAGGAATCTTTCTCGTCAAGCTGGGCTTCTCT
>DASVNY010000081.1:0-3662 GCA_036383615.1 Chitinophagaceae bacterium | reverse complement strand
TCCTGTCAATAAATTAAAATCACTCGAAGTAAATGACGATGCATTGGTAAGATCGCAAACGGTATTACAATCCTCACTACTTAATGTAGAAACAGACGGGCGCTGCGAGGTGTATATCATCGTAGCGGGTAAAGTAAATATTAAAGACGGGGAACATCACAGCTATGTGCGGCAGATCAGGCCAGGACAAGCGGCCATGACATTGGCTATGCCGGTATTCTTTTAAGCAAAAGTTTAGTTTTCATAAGGGCGGTTTTTCTACAGGTAAAAGCAAACCTCCGTAGGGTTTGCTTTTTTATTATGTTTACAGCAAAACAAACTTTTGACATTCCACGAAATATTCCAGCAGTTCGTTGAGGGGATGAAAAACACAACATGGCTTGAATACATTGCCGTATTCGCGGGCATTGCCAGTGTGTGGTTCAGTCGCATTGAAAACATCCTGGTATATCCCGTTGGGCTTATTAATACCGTGATCTATATCTACCTCAGTTTTGTGTATCATTTGCCGGGAGAAGCGAGTGTAAATTTTTATTATACGATCATGAGCTTATACGGCTGGTATCAATGGTTGCGAAAAGATCAGCAACATCATCATGTCCTGCATATAAGTCATTCAGATAAACAAATGTGGCTCTACCAGGTTACTTTCTTCCTGTTCTTCTATATTGCCATTTATTTTTCACTTGTTTATTTGAAGGAGCTCTTCTTTGAAGGCGCCATACCCTGGGCCGATGCCTTTGCTTCGGCCACTGCATTCACTGGTATGTGGCTGATGACAAGAAAAAAAGTGGAAAGCTGGTATTGGTGGATCGCTACCAATATTGCTTCTATCCCGCTTTACTTTGTGAAGGGCCTTGTGTTTACAAGTGTCTATTATTTCATACTGCTCATCTTTGCTTTCTGGGGATTAGCCGAATGGCGAAAGCGGGCCGCTTTAAATCACTCTCAGCAATGAGAGTTGGTCTTGTTATCGGAAAGTTCATGCCGCTGCACAAAGGACATTTGGAGCTTTTCGATTTTGCTTGCCATACCTGTTCCTTGAACCAGATTGCCCCTTTGTCCAGGATGGAACAAGGCTGGATGAAGTTGAGCGAAACACACTCAGTATAAGGCACAAGGAAGAACTTGGCAGGAATGGCATTAAGTATATTTCCTTACCCGGCAGCTGGGAAGACCGGTTTTTATCGGCCCGTGCCATCATAGATAAATTATGGCCAAATAAAAAAGAAGGGCAATAAAAAAATAATGCTACCGCTGTTTTCGTTACCGGATATTAGTTCTATCTTTTCCAACCATGAGATACCACCGCCTGTTCATTGCTCTGATCATTGCCTGCTCATTATGCAGCACTGCCTCGTCGCAGAATATCGATGCCGATCTCATGAGAGCTATCAACACCAACCGCAATAAATCTCTCGATGGTTTTTTTACTTTTATCAGCAACACAGAATGCCCTGTTGGTATCGGTGCACCTGTTATAACACTCGGTGCAGGTTTTATTGCCAAAGACAAACAACTACAGCGAAAGGGTTGGGAAAATCTCGTTTCATTTACACTGGCTTCTATTTCATCAACGCAATTAAAGAAATGGGTTAATCGCGGACGACCCGCTACCAAATATGATTTTGTTGATCCCTATAAAAATGTTTCAAAATATTCTTTTCCCTCCGGCCACACCACGCTTGCTTTCTCCACCGCTACTACACTTAGCCTGAATTTTAAAAAATGGTATGTTGTTGTTCCTGCTTATTTATGGGCAGGAGCGATGGGTTATTCAAGGGTTCACCTGGGTGTTCACTATCCTTCGGATGTTTTGGCCGGCGCTGTTTTAGGAACAGGGACCGCCTGGTTGAGCCATAAAGCTTTCCAGTGGTTCCAAAAAAAGCCAAAGAAAGTAAAGCCTGCCCCATTCAGCCCTAACTTGTGAATCCTTATGATCAGGAAGATTGTTATCATCGGGCCCGAAAGCACCGGCAAAAGCACTTTATGTGAGCAGTTAGCGCAACATTATGAAACACTATGGTGCCCCGAATTTGCAAGAGAGTATTTGCTTACTAACGGAACAAGCTATGAGTATGACGACCTGCTAACAATTGCCAAAGGGCAGTTAGCATTGGAAGATGAGTATATGAGAATGCTCGAAACACAAACATTGCCTTTGCTGGAGAACGGAGGTCATATTCCCTTATTCATCGACACGGATATGTATGTAATGAAAGTGTGGTCCGAGTTTGCCTTTGGCCAGTGTGATCCTTTTATTCTTGATGAAATTGTAAAAAGAAAATACGATCTCTATTTGTTGTGCAATGTTGATCTGCCCTGGACAAAAGATGAGCTTCGTGAATATCCCGACTTGCAAACACGCAAGCAGCTCTATAATATTTATAAGGATATAATGATCAACCAGGCCGTTCCCTGGATTGATATCAGTGGAAACTATGAAGAAAGATTAGCAAAAGCGATCAACGTTATTGATAGTATTTTGTGACAATCATTATTTTCTCGAAGCCATCATTTCCAACCCAATAACTTCCTGCACATCCGGGTCGCTCTGCAGGTTACTCATTTGTCGCATTACCCAGCCACTTCTCCCGGAAACATATCCCGATAACGGTTTCACTTTATATCGTTTTGGATTAGGTAAGCAGGCAGCGATCATTGCCGCTTCTTGTCGCGTGAGGTTTTTAGCCGGTTTCCTGAAATAGCTTTGAGCCGCAGCTTCAACACCAAATATGCCTTCACCCATTTCGATCACATTCAGGTACACTTCCAGTATTCGTTTCTTGCCCCAGATCTTTTCAATCATGAAAGTGAAATATGTTTCCAGTCCTTTTCTGAACCAACCACCGCCCTGCCAGAGAAAAACATTTTTAGCTACCTGCTGGCTGATCGTGCTGGCCCCTCTTATTCTCCCGGGTTTTCTTTCATTATACTTCATCGCCTTCTTAATACTTTTCCAATCGAAACCGCTGTGATCAGGAAACAATTGATCTTCGGCCCCGATTACTGCCAGCTTAGCATTGGGAGAAATGGAATTCCATCCAACATAATCTCTTTTTAATCCGTGACCGCTCACCCAGTTTGATAATTGTGTCATGGTTATTGGCGGATCAACCCATTTGAGCAAGACGATATAAGCCAGTTGAGCAATAAAAAGAATGATGAATATTCTTTTTATCCATTTCCAGGTTTTTATTAATCGTTCTTTTGCAGGCATAAACTGCTGCAATATTAAACAACTAAATCAAAAGATCTCGCGTGGGTTACCTCACAAGGGGAACATCAGATATGTGCAGGGAATATTTTTTTCCGATCTTATATTTTTTTCTCATAACAGCTCTTACAGATCCTTTGGCGATATATTTAATAAGGAGGGGACCAAAACCAATCACAGGCCCGGCAATAATAGCTTCAGTTTTATGTTGAGGGTCACTGATCGCCAAACCAGCAGAAGTTAATGCGGCACCGCCCGCAATCAGCGCCATTGTTTTTACATCAGGTAATTTATTCTTAGAGCGTTTTTTTAATAACACCCGTTTTATTGCTCTTTTCCCAACAGGATTTCCATTGATAAAGACAGTATCATTTCTTAAGTCGGTAATATACCCGCCTCTTATACTCCCATCCTGCAATCGCAAACCAATAGAATCCCAAATAGT
>DASVNY010000080.1:0-12550 GCA_036383615.1 Chitinophagaceae bacterium | reverse complement strand
AGTGATGGTCAGCCGGCACAAGCAGCAGCGGCGCCAAATCTTTCTTTGGTCACTATTGACCCGTCTAACACAGGCGGTGATGTTATTTTTCTTACAACTGCTCCTATCAGTTCAAAAGATGTTACTGAAGGACTTATATCTATTCTTGCCGAGATCAAAAACAATGAGGCGAAAACAGTTTTCCTTGATAAGATCATCATTGAGTGTAAGGGTGGCGGCAATAATATCAGCCGCACATTTCAGCCCGATGAAGATGGAAAGGACACGATTAAAGCAGGCAAATCTTATGAATGGCAAAACAGCAGGGAGTATCATGAATTGGGCAATGTTATCAAGATCAAAACGCCTTTTCCCAACCAGGTTGTGTTGAAATTCTTCTTTGATGATTATCCTGATCCCTTTACAGTCACTAAAAATTTAAAGAGTTATCAGAATGCTACTGCCGGAAATGCTTATGATTTTCCTGCTAAGGATGAGAACCTGCTGATGAATGAATATTGGTATGGCGATGCAGGACATGGTGGCGGCGGACAGGTCTTCGCCTATGATATGGTAGTGGCCGGGTGGAATGAAGATGCGAAGAAATGGGACCAGATGAAGCAGGGTAAAACAGAAGATAAAAATGAGAACTGGCGCTGTTATGGTAAAAAGATCTATTCGGCTGGTGATGGAGAGGTGATAGGTTTTATCAATGACTGGACAGAAGCTCCTTCAACTTCTGATACAGGATCGGCCGGGGGTAACAGCATCAAAATAAATAATGGCAAGGAAACAGTTTGTTATTACCACATGCAAAAAGGTTCTATCAATAAGGACCTGCAAAAGATCGGCGCCAAAGTAAAGAAGGGGCAGTTTATCGGTTTGGTTGGTAATAGTGGTAATTCAAGCGGACCGCATCTGCATATTCATGCGATATGGGATCCGGACAAAGATGGTAAAGGTCCTTTTGTTCCGCTGCAGTTCAGCAATATGTATGCGATCGATATAAAGAAAATTGCAGAGCCGGACCCTTCGGCTGATTGGGTTAAGCTTAATAAAATGGGTTTGCCATATATAGCCGAAGCTGCTAATGGCAGCGGTGGCAGAGCATTGCTCTGGCCCGATGCTAAAAAACCCTGCTGGTATCCATATAACCTGAAAGAAATTGCGAGGCATGGTATTCCTGAAAGTAAATACCAGGAAGAGTTCACTAAAATATGGGGTTGCGGTTATTATCCCGTGTGGGTGGACGCCTATGATGTGTCGGGCAAAACTTATTTCAATACAATCTTCCGCTATAATAAAGACAACTATGATGTGGTGGTGCGACATGATATGAGCGCTGAGAAATACCAGGATGAATACAATAACTGGGTGAAGTCAAAAGGCTACCGTTTGCAGCAAATAGATAATTACAATGATGGAGGTAAACTAAAAATCGCGGCGATCTTTATTAAAAAGCCAGGAGGATCGCAATCACAACCGGCATATCATGCTGCTTCGCCGGATGATCATCAAACAATGTTTGACAAATATTCAAAAGAAGGGTATGTGCCGGTGAATGTTTCTGTTACTTCTGTTGGCGGAAAAAAATATTATGCTGCTTTTTATGAAAAAAGAAATGTGGGCGCTGCAGTTTTAAAAAGTTCCTTAACGCAGGAAGAATACCAGGATATGTTTGATGATATGAAGAAGAAAAAATGGGAGCAGGTTTATATCAATGCATATCATCATGATGGCAAAACAAGATTCTCCGTGATCTGGTATGAAAAGTCAGGATATGATGCTTATGGAGTTACCCGTAAGTCAAGCAATAGTGATTACCAGGAAAAGTGGAGCGACTATTTATCTGATGGGTATCTTACAAGATGCGTGTCGGGTTATGATGAAGGAGGCAAACACTGGTTTGCGGCGCATTGGTCAAAATAATTTCTGATGTCTGATGGCGGATTTAGGATATCCTGATCTTTCAGAAATCCTACATCTGACATCAGGCATTTAAAACAGGCCGCTATCGCTTTCCCATTTACGGGTGGCTCTTCCATCGTGATAGGTGATGGGGTAATTATTTTCTTTGGCCCATTTCAGCATTCTTTTGCGGAGAAGCTTGGGGTAGAAATTGACCATGATATTATTCTTGTCAGATAGTTTTTTGACAATACCTATTTCACTCAGCAGATCATAGGAGGCGGCAGCGCAACGCATGCCAAACACGGCATAGTCATACGGTGTTTGCTCGGCATAAACAGTGAAAAGATCGGTGAGTGTTGTCAGCTGATCTTTTGTAACCGGTATTGAAATACTTATCCATTTGGTAGTGGCCGTGTCCCAATACAATGAATTGCTCAAGTGAAAACCGCCACCCGGTTTTTTATTGTTGGGAAAAATAGCACAGGGGTTGCCGGGCCTGAAGTCAATCACCATTCCATTGGCTTCAATATTCACATGGCCGCCTTTTATTCCTCCGAACCATTTTGGCTCGGATTTTTTATGTCCTTTGGCAGGAATAGAGCCATATAAAAAATTCAGTTTAATACTATCGGGTGCAGTCTGTGCGTAGCAGTGACCTGGTAGGAGAAAGGCGATAAGGATAAAGTATTTCATGAATGAATGCGGTAATGATGAGCAAAGCTACCTAATCAATTTCTTAAGAAGTTCAGAAAATTGCGGGCATCACTGTCATGGTCTTGTAGCCAAAGCGGGAGTACCATTTGTAATAATAGGCAAGGTTTTTCTTTGTAATCAGGCTTTTAATACTGCTGGTTAAACCAAAGATGCATCCAAGGCAATGATCTATTGTATCCTCGGCTTTTTCAAGTTTTTTCATCTCATCTTCTTCAATTTTTGAGAGTTTGTACCCATTCTTTTTCATAAAATACAACCCTACATATCCATGAACCTTATTTTGAGGATTGGATGAGATGAGCCATTGCAAAAGTTTAGTATTCTCGGAGTTATTGACATATACGACGGTCTGCAACATTGAAGGCTGCGGTTTCCCATGTAAACTACAAGCAATTCCAAATGTGCCACAGGCAGAATCCAGTTTTGCAGAGTCCTGACCCAATAAAATGTGGGCAGAGAATGTTAAGACCAGGAATATAATGAATGATCGCATTTATAGATATTGACCTGCATAAAATTAGTCAATCAATTTTTAGCATTTTTAAAAATTAGGCGGGATATTCAATAATCAGCTGTTTCAGTAGTGCTGATATCTCATTCGGATTATCAAGCGGCATTACATGTGTTCCGCCTTTAATGATATAATCAGCTTTTACACAGCGAAGCGGAATAAGCCGGTCGTCAGTTCCATGAATATGGACGAGCCCGCTGGGGATTTTTGTATTATTCCAATGGAGAATGGCATTCATGGCCCATTTGCCAAAAGCAATATCTGAGTCGAGTGTTATTTGCCGCAGCAGTTCTTTTTGTTCTTTTCCTTTGGCGCCCAGTATCCAAAGTGAACGAAGCATCATGTTTCTTGCAATGGACCCGGAGAACCATTTATACACAGGCATATATCTTCCCATTGTGAAATAACGGGGCAATTCACGATTCGTTTTACTGCTTGAAATAAGGATAGGATGAAGAGATGGATCATGATTAGCCATTTCAGTAGCCAGCATTCCGCCAAATGAGATGCCTACAACCGTTGCCGGTCCGGCAGGGATCTGTTCTCTCAATCGCAGGGCATAACTCACGAGGGATTCATTAGCGTGCGGAGCGATCCAATTTATGAATACGGGCTCACAAAAGGAAAGATCGAGAAAAGAAAATATTCTCTTATCTGCACCAAGGCCGCTGATGAAATAGACTTTTTGCAAAAGTTGACCGGTTAACAAGTTGATAGGGGGATGCAGTCCGCAGCAAAATATTAATCAACACGCACCAGGAAATGATTCGATTTCCCTTTTTGCACCAGGATATATTTTTCATGCAACAAAAAGCTGCTATCGATCTTCAATTGAACATCCTGTACCTTTTTCCGGTTTATGCTAACACCGCCACCCTGTATTGTTTTTCTTGCTTCTCCTTTGCTGGGAAAACTGCCTGTTTCTGCAAGAAAACTCACAATATCGATGCCTTCATTCAATTTTTCTTTAACAAACGTCAATGAAGTAACGCCTTTCATCGCTTCAATATCATCCGCTGTCAGTTCTTCAGCCGGAACTTCTTTTTGAGCAAAGGCTTTTTGGGTAGTAACCAATGCTTCCTGTAAATAAGCTTCACCGTGTACAAAACGAGTGACCTCTTCAGCCAGCCTCTTTTGTAATTTATTTTTGCCCGGGTCGGCACGATGTTCTTCGATCAATGCATTCACTGTTGTTTCGTCGAGAAAGGTGAAGATCCTGATCCATTTTTCAGCGTCTGTATCAGAAGCTTTTATCCAAAACTGGTAAAAGTCAAAAGCAGATGTTTTATTGAGATCGAGCCAGATATTTCCTTTTTCAGATTTACCAAACTTGCTGCCATCAGCTTTTGTAATTAATGGATTGGTAAAAACAAATGCTTCGCCACCGGCTTTGCGACGAATGAGTTCTGTACCTGTGGTCATATTTCCCCACTGGTCGCTTCCTCCCATTTGCAGTTTGCAGTTTTTATGTTGGTACAGCCAATAAAAATCATAACCCTGCATGATCTGATAAGCAAATTCAGTATAACTGATACCTGTTTCACCTTCTATTCTTTTTTTCACACTGTCCTTTGCCATCATATAATTGACTGTGATATGTTTTCCGGCATCTCTTAAAAAATCAATGAATGAAATGGCTTTGAACCAGTCATAGTTATTCGCCATTTCAGCGGCATTGGGTTTGGATGCGTCGAAATCAAGGAATTTCTCCAATTGAGCTTTAACCCCGGCCACATTTTTTTGCAACACTTCTTCGCTCAGCAGATTTCTCTCTTCGCTTTTGCCACTTGGGTCGCCCACCATGCCGGTGGCGCCACCGACCAGGGCAATGGGTTTATGCCCGGCTTTTTGAAAGTGAACCAGCAATAAAATGGGTACTAAACTGCCGATATGAAGGCTATCGGCGGTGGGGTCAAAACCGATATAACCGGTGGTCATTTCTTTTTTTAATTGTTCCTCGGTTCCGGGCATAATATCCTGGATCATACCCCTCCATCGTAATTCTTCTATAAGGTTCATGCGGGATCAAACATTTCGGGCAAAAGTAAGGCAGAATGAAGTGGTTAGCAGGCAATATTTTTCTAAATCTTTCGTTTTCAAACCCTAGTCTTTTTCTGCCCAGCGCTATAATTTTCGGGCCCCAAAGATTAATTTTACAAGCACCCGACCCCTTGAAAGCATGTCTTATTCAATTGCTTATTTGAAAATTCAATGAATGAAAACGAACCGCTTATACCTGACCCTATTTACAACGATCCTTTTCCTGAACTCCTCTGCTCAATTCAGGAAGTATTCCAACGAATTTTTGAATATCGGCGCCGGTGCAAGAGGTCTTGCCATGGGCAGTGCCCAGGTAGCATCTGTTGGTGATGGTACCGCTGGTTACTGGAACCCGGCCGGGCTTGTATCCATAAAAGATCATCCGCAGTTGAACCTGATGCATGCAGAGTATTTCGCCGGTATTGGTAAATATGATTTTGCCAGCATCATATTCCCATCCTCAAATGGCAAAAGAACCTTTGGTGTGACTGGTCTTCGTTTTGCAGTGGATGATATCATGAACACACTCTTTTTGGTGGAGCCTGATGGTTCTATCAATTACAATAATATCCAGGAGTTCTCATCTGCCGATTATGCTTTTCTTTTTTCCTATGCCCAGAAATTAAAAGAGACTGCTAAGAAGAAGATCAATTTTGGAGTGAATGCAAAAGTGATACATCGCAGTGTGGGCCGATTTGCCAAAGCCTGGGGTTTTGGAATAGATGCCGGCTTGCAGATACATACTGATAAATGGAAATTCGGCATAGTGGGTCGTGATATCACCACCACATTCAATGCCTGGTCATTTACATTCACAGAAAGAGAAAAAGAAGTTTTATACCTCACCAATAACGAGATCCCTGTAAAGTCAACCGAAATGACTGCACCAAGATTGGTGTTAGGAGCTGCAAGAGAATTTAAAGTGGGTAAGAAATCAACTTTACTTGCCGAACTGAATGCTGATGTGACTTTTGATGGCAAACGCAATACGGTTGTAAGTGCCGACCCTGTGAGCATTGATCCCAAGCTGGGTCTTGAATACAATGTCAATAATGTGTTTTACCTGAGAGCAGGTATCAATAATTTCCAGCGGGCATTAGCCGATGGCGATACAGTTAATCAAAAGAAAGTATGGATCTACCAGCCAAGCGCTGGTGCCGGTTTTAAGATCCAGAATGTAACCATTGACTATGCCTTTAGCAATCTTGCTAACCAATCCAATCCTTTGTTCACCCATGTTTTTTCAATCCGTTTGGATATGGTGAATGATAAGAACAAAACCAAAAAATGATCAGTAGCCGATAAACTTTATTCCCGATGAAACGATTTTTACTTTTTATACTGCTTTTTGTGTCCCTGGCGGCGAGTTCGCAGCCATTCAATAATGAATGGATCGACTACAGTAAGACCTATTACAAATTCAAAATAGCCGTTACCGGTTTATATAGAATTGACCAGGCTGCCCTTCCGGCAGCGATCAACACAGCCAATGCACAGTATTTTCAATTATGGAGAAATGGCCAGCAGATACCGCTATATACTTCCCGACAAACGGGTGCGTTCCAGGGTGGGGACTATATCGAATTCTGGGGAGAAATGAATGACGGCAAGCCTGATAATATAATGTACAGGCAAACTGATTTTCAACTAAACGATAAATGGAGTACACAAACAGATACGGCCGCATACTTTTTAACGATCAATCCTGGAATTAATCTTCGATTGGTGCCTACTGCTAATAATGTAGCTGCAAATGTACTGCCGGCAGAACCCTATTTTATTTATACGCTTGGTAAATACTGGAGAGACAGACAAACGGCTGGTTTTGGAGTAGTGGTGGGTGATAATGTTTATTCCTCTTCTTATGATGCCGGTGAAGGATGGGCATCGGGAGACATTCCCAAAGGTGGTGCGAATACCCAGGTATTCAGCAACCTGAGTGTTTATACAGGGCCGGGAGCGCCGACGGATGTTAGTTTTAAAATTAATGCCAGTGGTTTAAATGGTTTAAACCAGCGAAGGTTCAAGGTCAGTGTCAATGGCGATTCTGTTACAGGCGCCCAGATGGATTATTTTGATTATGCAAAACTCAGTACAACTTTCCCTGTTTCCCTGATCAGCGGGGGCACTGCTACCATTGATGTGATGAACCTGAGCGAAGTGCCGGGAAGTGATAGGATGGCGGCGGCGATGCTGGAGTTCAAATACCCAAGACAATTTAATTTTGGCGGCGCAACCAATTTTGGATTCAGTTTACCTGCAAATGCCAATGGAAACTATCTTGAAATAAGCAATTTCAATTATGGCAGCGCAACGCCGGTTTTATATGATCTTGCCAATGGCAGAAGATATGTCGCTGATATAACGAATCCTGCTCTTTTAAAATTCGCATTGCTACCCACCTCGCAGGAACAAAAACTAGTATTGGTTAGTGAACAATCATCCAATATTGCTTATTCTACTCTTTTCCAGCAACGGAATTTCGTTAACTATGGCACAGCCGCCAACCAGGGTAACTATCTTATTATTACCAATGCGATCTTACTGAATGGAAGCAATGGCAGTCAGCCGGTGAACGATTATGTGAATTACAGGTCATCAACGGCAGGAGGTAGTTATAATGCCAAGATATATATGATCGATCAGTTGGTTGACCAGTTTAGCTTTGGTATCAAGTTTCACCCGCTTTCTGTAAGGAATTTTATACGATTCGCAAGAGCCACTTACAGCAGTCCTGTTAAAGAAGTGTTCCTGATCGGAAAGGGTATGCACTATGGCCAGTTCAGGGCAAATGAAAGTGGGGCTGATATTGATCGTTTGGCATTGGTTCCTACCTGGGGGCACCCGGCTTCAGATATCTTATTGACAGTTGAGCCAGGACCCAACCTGCTTCCTCTAACTCCTATTGGTCGTTTGTCGGTGGTGTCGGGCGATGAGATAAGTGTGTATCTGCAAAAAGTAATAGAATATGAACAAATACAGGCTTTCCAATCACCGTTTATTGCAGATAAAGCATGGATGAAAAATGTGGGGCATGTTGTGGGCGCCAGTGATGAGGGGCTTACCAACAACCTGGAGTTGAGCATGGAAAAATTCCGGAAGATTATCGTGGATACTTTTTACGGAGGCAATGTTCATCACTTTAGTAAAACCTCTGCCGAAGCGGTGGAAGTTGCCAATAGTGTGAGGATACAGCAATTGTTTAACCAGGGGATGGGATTGCTTACTTATTTTGGTCACTCTTCTGCATCAACACTCGAGTTCAATCTTGATAATCCGCAGAACTATGATAACGTTGGAAAGTACCCGCTTTTCATTTTGCTGGGTTGTAATGCCGGTAATTATTATAACTATACTGTTCCGCGACTGATCAGTAAAGAGACTATTTCAGAAAAATTTGTGCTGGCACAGAACAGGGGCTGTATTGCCACCGTAGCGAGCAGCTCATTAGGCATTGTGTATTATCTCGACATCTATAATTCTTATAATTATAAATCGATGGCTTCCCTGAAGTATGGGGCAACGCTCGGTGAAGCAATGAAAGAAGCAGTGGCCCAGGTATATAATTTTACATCACAGAATGATTTTTATGCAAGGTTGCATTGCGAGCAATCAACATTGCATGGCGATCCTGCATTGAGGTTAAACACTTTTGCCAAACCCGATTATGCAATCGAGGATCCGATGGTGAAAATTTCCCCGGCCTTTATTTCGGTGGCTGAACAAAATTTTAAAGTCGAAGCCATTATTACCAATATTGGTAAAGCGATCAATAAAAAAATCACCGTCGAGGTTAAAAGAACTTTCCCCAATGGCAATACGCTGATCGTTAAAAAAGATACGATCAATGCTGTTCTCTATAATGATACGGTTAGCTATACCATTCCTGTTGAAGAATCGCATAAGGGACTTAATAAGATCACCATTACAGTGGATGCGGATATGCAGGTAGATGAATTATATGAAACGAATAACAGCGTGACCAAGGATATTATTATTTATGAAGATGAAGTAAGACCGATATATCCATATAATCATGCCATTGTAAATAAACAGGGTATTAAACTGGTAGGCTCAACAGCCAATGCGTTTGCGACAGCCAAACAGTATAAGATGGAGATGGATACGACAAAGCTGTTCAACTCGCCGATGCTGTTAAGCCGCACAGTCAATGCCCCCGGAGGTATCATAGAATTTGATCCGGGCATCACATTCACTGATAGTACTGTTTATTATTGGAGAGTGGCGATCGTTCCAACTACAGGTGTTCCCAACTGGAATTATTCTTCCTTTATTTATATACCACCAACCTATAGCCCGGGATTCAACCAGTCTCATCACTTCCAGCATCTCGAATCGGAGATGAATGGATTGGTGATCGCTCCTGATAGAAAATGGGCATTTGATTCCATCCTGCAAAACTTATTTATAAGAAACACGATTTATCCCACAGGCGGTACTCAGCAAAGCGAATTCACCATTTCGGTAAATGATGATCCATATATCGGTCCTGGTTGCGGCTCACAGTCTATTATTGTGAACGTTTTCAATCCGAATAGTCTTCGTGCATGGAAAAATGATTATACTCAATTCCTGGATTACGGGCTTTATGAAAGTCTTCAATGGACATGCACTGGTACAAGAAGGGAGTATAATTTTGAGTATTACTATTATGATACGACTGGTCGCCGGAGATTGATGCATTTCCTTAATGATATTGTTCCCGACGGTTATTATGTCGTGTTAAGAGCTGCGCCGCCAGCATCGCCTTCTGTGTATCCGGATGTATGGCGCGATGACACGCTGATCTATGGCTCTAACAAATCATTGTATCATTTATTAAAGGACCAGGGTTTTGCTGATCTTGATTCTTTCAACAGGCCGAGGACATGGATCTTTGCCTATAAGAAAAATGACCGCGCTCACTTCACACCAGAGTGGAGTTTTTCAACGGGCATTTATGACAGGATCACTTTAAGTGTTGACATCAAAACACCTGATAGTATTGGAGTATTGAAATCGCCGGCATTCGGCCCTGCTAAGGATTGGAAGATGTTATACTGGCGGGCCAATCCTTCAATGGATGTGACACCGGGCGATACCACAACACTGGATGTGATAGGCGTAAATGAAGCAGGTATTGAAACAACGCTTATAAGTGATATACCCACCTCGCAGGGCGATATAGATATTTCTTCGATCAATGCGGCTACTTATCCTTACCTGCGGTTAAGGATGACCACGACTGATACAGTACACTATACACCGTTCCAGTTAAAGAACTGGCGACTGACCTATACACCGGCGCCGGAAGGAGCTATAGCGCCAAACCTGCATCTTGTTGCAAAAGATACCCTGGATATTGGGGAACCATTGAATTTCGAGATAGGCTTTAAAAATATCAGTGACGCAGCTTTTACCGATAGCTTGAAAATAAAGGTTGTTGTTACAGATAAGAATAATGTGGCTAATATCATCCCTGTTCCAAAACATAGAAAACTAAATCCTTCACCGGATCTGCTACAAGTCAAGGCAACTATACCTACTCAAAGTTTTCCCGGAAAGAACACGATGTATATTGAAGTGAACCCGGACAATGATCAGCCGGAGCAATATCATTATAACAACTTTGCATTCCGTGATTTCTTTGTGCGCCCCGATACGATAAGTCCTTTGATGGATGTAACTTTTGATGGTACGCATATTCTCAACAGGGATATCGTATCCTCGAGACCCGATATCCTGATCAAATTAAAGGATGAGGCAAAATGGATGATATTGAATGATCTCAGCTTGCTGACGATTAAGGTCAAGTATCCTGACGGTAATACAAGAACATTTAATACCGCTAATGATACGTTGCAATTCCTGGCGGCAGGGCAGGCGCCGAATAATGATAATACTGCCACGATCAATCTCAAACCATTCTTCCCGCTGGATGGAGATTATGAAATGACAGTAACAGGGAAGGATAGGAGTAATAATGCAGCTGGCAGGGTTGAGTATAAAGTATCGTTCCAGGTTATCAATAAGCCGATGATCTCGAATATGCTGAACTACCCGAATCCATTCACCACTTCAACAGCGTTTGTATTTACGATCACTGGTAGCGAAGTGCCGCAGAATATCCGCATACAGATCATGACCATCACAGGTAAGATCGTGAGGGATATCACTAAAGATGAACTGGGGACGTTGCGGATCGGTAGAAATATAACGGAGTTTAAATGGGATGGAACAGATCAGTATGGACAGAAACTGGCAAACGGTATCTACCTCTACAGGGTGATCACCAACCTGAATGGAAAATCGCTTGATAAGTACACCGCAACCGGTGAAGAAACCGATAAGTATTTTAATAAAGGGTATGGTAAAATGTACCTGATGCGATAATAAGAGCAATACATATTCTTAAAAGTGTTTGCTCAAAAGTAATTTTTGCCGGTAAGGCGGAAAGACGATAAGTAAAGATCAATTGTAAGTCAATACTTCCCGTTTTACCCTCTTCCCGGCTATTTTATTTTTGAAAATTCCTGCAACACCCTCTTTTCTTCTTTCGTAAACCCTTCAGGTGCTGAAACGTTATTTTTGCAGCTTAACCAGTATTTGAAGACAGTATGGCAAAGATCGGAATCAATATAGCTACAGGGAGTTTGCAGCAAGCGGAAATGATCGTTGGAATTGACCTGGGCACTACTAATAGTTTGGTCGCAATCATTCATCCTGAAAGCAGGAAGCCGGTGGTGCTAAAAGAGCATGATGGTAATACATTGGTTCCTTCGGTGATACACTTTGGTGATGCAGGAACTGTATCAGTGGGAGATGAGGCCAAAAAATATTTAATAGCAGAGCCACATAACACCATCTTCTCCGTAAAACGGTTGATGGGCAAATCCTATAATGATGTTAGTGATCATGCTTCTTTCTTTACGTATAAAGTAATTGATGATAATACGGATAGCCTGGTGAAAGTGCAGGTGGGTGAGAAATTCTATTCACCGATTGAGTTATCTTCTCTTATCCTGAAAGAATTAAGAGCAAGGGCCGAACATATTTTAAAGACACCCGTAAATAAGGCTGTCATTACTGTGCCTGCCTATTTTAATGATGCGCAACGACAGGCCACAAGAGATGCGGGCAAACTGGCCGGGCTGGATGTATTGCGTATCGTGAATGAACCCACCGCTGCCAGTCTTGCGTATGGTTTAGGTTTGTCAAAAGATGAAACAAAAACGATCGCGGTGTATGATCTTGGCGGCGGCACTTTTGATATTTCGATCCTGCGCATTACCGCTGGAATATTTGAAGTGCTCTCAACAAATGGTGATACTTATTTGGGTGGCGATGATCTTGACAGGGCAATTGTTGATCATTGGATGAAACAAACGGGTCTTG
>DASVNY010000079.1:0-3557 GCA_036383615.1 Chitinophagaceae bacterium | reverse complement strand
TTCGGCAATATCCCCGATTATCAAAATAGAACCTCTTACAATTATTTTACTCCAAGGATCGGGTTCAACTGGTTATTTTCAGACCGGTTTACCGCCTATGCCGTCTTTGATAAATTCTTTATTCCTGAATATGCAAAGAATTATGACCACAAACCGCTCAAACCTATGACCGGGTATAACCTGGAAGCTGGTATAAAACATAATTTCTTTAATAAAAAACTGAATACAAGTTTATCGGTTTATAAAATTCTCACCAATAATGCGCTCACACCTGATCCTTTGCACCCGGATAATTATATTCAAACCACCCAGTTTACAAATAAGGGAGTTGAGTTGGACATAACCGGTAATATTAGCCCTGCTATCATGGTTAATGCGAATTATGCATTTACCGACGCAAGCGTATCGAAAGGAGATGCGAATCAAATAGGGAAGAAAAAAATAGGAACGCCCGATCATAGTACGAACCTCTGGTTTAAATACAGGTTACTAAAAGGAAAGCTGAGGGGATTTGCTTTTTCGTTAGGTTACCAATACATGGGGCGCCGCTGTGCGTCATTTGTTGACGACCCGGGAGGAAATATTTACCTGCCGGTTTATAACTTGTTTGATGGGGCAATCAGTTATAGAAATGAAAGATTCAACATCAACCTCAATGTATATAATCTTACCAATCGAAAGTATGCGAGCCTGGGCTATTTTAATGTGGGAAATAATGAATGGCGCTACACACCCGGTGAGCCGACCAACTTCCGGCTAAGTGTGGGCATTAACCTGGTCGGACAAAAAAAGACAAGATCAGTTGATTGATTTCCTGATCATCTTCGGCTACTTTAAATCCTCAAATAAACCGGGAACAGGGCTGGAACGGATTAGACAGATAGACACTATTTAGTTGCCGTGAAAATCCTTATAATCTGTGTAATCCGTGTTCTAAAAAAGGTGGGCAGACAGTATATTCTTCAGAATGATTTTATTCCCCCGCCCGGGTATGAGCATAAACCTGGTCCGACAAAAGAAAGACAAGATCAATTGATTAATGCGGCTCCGGGCTTTTGCCACTCACACCCCTTTTTCCGCATTCCACACTTAAAAAACTCCCGTGTGCAAAAAGATATTTTTTAAAAATATTGTTTTTCCTACTTTCGTTAACCATTTGGTTAAACTGTATGGTTAAAAAGAAAAATGATAAAGGCACAGAGGAAAAAATAATAGCTGCTGCAAGAAAAGTATTTACCACGAAAGGAATGGCCGGCGCCCGTATGCAGGATATAGCTGATGAAGCAGGTATCAACAAAGCATTGCTTCATTATTATTTCCGGGACAAAGACAAACTTTTTGAAACCATATTCATGGATGAGGCGCAAAAATTCTTTCCAAAGATCAATGCCATCTTCCAGTCGGATGATCCACTGTTTGAAAAGATCGAAAAATTTGTGGATGAGTATATTGACGAGATGCAGGAAAATCCTTACCTCCCCTGGTTTGTCCTGAATGAAGTGAACAGGGATCCTGATCAATTTTTGAGTAAGGTGTTGGGAGAATCCAACCGTCCCAAGCCTGCAAAATTTCTCGAGCAGATCGAAATGGAGATCAAACGCGGAACCATCAAAAGGGTTCACCCGCTTCATTTGCTCATGAATCTTTTATCCATGACCATCTTCCCCTTTATTGCCCGCCCCATGATCACCCGTAATCTTCACCTGAGTGAATCCCAATTCCGGAAAACTATGGAAGAAAGAAAAAAAGAAATACCACGGTTTATCATTGATTCTATCAGAAAATAATTTATATGAAACGGCTATTGTTGGCAATTAGTAATTGCATGTTGTTGGCTGCAATTTGCTCCGCACAGGAAACGCTTACGCTGCAGCAGGCATATGATCTTGCGCAAAAAAATTACCCGTTGATAAAACAACGTGAACTGATAACCAAGACAAGGGAATACACAGTTGACAACCTTAGTACAGGTTTTCTTCCGCAGTTAAGCTTAAGCGGACAGGCTACTTACCAATCAGAAGTCACCAGTATAAAAGTGCCTGTTCCGGGTGTGAATATTGAAACCCCTTCAAAAGATCAATACAGGGTGCTTGCTGATGTGAACCAACTGATCTATGATGGCGGGTTGATCAAACAGCAAAAAAATATCCAGGGTCTTACTGAAGAAGTTGAACAACAAAAGATCGAGGTCGAGCTATATAAATTAAGAGACAGGATCAACCAGCTTTTCCTCGGTGTTCTTTACCTGGATGAACAACTAAAACAGGTTGACCTCGTAAAAACCGATCTCGGCAATGGAATAAAAAGAGTGGAGGCACAGGTCAATAATGGTACAGCCTTCCGATCCAACTTAAATGTATTACAAGCCGAACTACTCAAAACAGATCAAAGGGCTATTGAGCTCAAAGCTTCCCGGAAAGGATATATTGATGTATTGGGATTATTCATTAACCAGGCGCTTGCAGAAGATATAAAGCTGGAAAAACCAACAGCAACATTTCCAGTTCCGGATAACAATATCCAGCGACCCGAATTAAAACTTTACTCCACGCAGGAAAAATTATTAGGTGGTCAAAATAAACTGATCGATTCAAGAAATAAACCGAAGGCCAGTCTTTTCTGGCAAGGTGGCTATGGCCGCCCCGGTTTGAATTTTCTTTCCAACAGTTTTGATTTTTATTATACCACCGGGGTGAGATTGAACTGGAGTTTTGGTGGCTTGTACACACAAAAAAAAGAAAAGAAGATCATTGAGTTGAACCAGAAAACAGTGGAGACTCAAAAAGAAACTTTCCTGCTAAATACGAATACCGATCTCAGGCGCCAGCAATCGGAAGTTGAAAAATTGCAAAAGTTGGTGGCAACCGATAAAGACATTATTGATCTGCGAATAAAAGTAAAGGATGCCGCAAAGGCCCAATTAGAAAACGGAGTGATCAGCGCCAATGATTATTTAAGAGAAGTGAATGCAGAGGACCAGGCCCGGCAAAGTTTGATCACACACCAGCTCCAATTATTACAGGCTCAAATCAATTACCAAACAATTTCAGGAAAATAGTAACCCTTGAAAGGGTGTAAAAAGTAAAATATGAAAAAAAGTTTTCTTCTTGTTTTAGCATCAACTGCATTACTCCTCTCCTGTAATAATAACGGGACCCAATTCGATGCTTCAGGAACTTTTGAAGCCGATGAAACAATCGTATCATCCGAGTTGCCGGGTAAAATCCTTTTATTCAATGTGGATGAAGGCATGAACCTCGCCAAGGATAGTATCATTGGCACAGTAGATGCAACCAGTATCGACCTGCAGCAACAACAGGTTGAAGCCAGCATCAATGCGTTGAATCAAAAAACAGCAAGTCCAACCGAACAAGTAAAACTTTTGCAGGACCAGCTTTCTGTTCAGCAAACGAGACTTGACAATCTCTTACATGAAAGAACAAGGATCGAGAACCTGCTCAGGGCTGATGCTGCAACAGGAAAACAATTAGACGATATCAATTACCAGGTTGAGGCATTGAAAAAGGAAATGGTCATGACACAGCAACAGATCAACG
>DASVNY010000078.1:0-5131 GCA_036383615.1 Chitinophagaceae bacterium | reverse complement strand
ATATCCGTTGCCCTTCGTTTCATATTATTTAACCCATTGCCTGATAAAGACTTGCTCGTTTTTGCCCCCAATTGCTCCATATCAAAACCCACTCCATCATCCTGCACAATCAACTCGATAAATTTACCCGATACCTTCACATCCACTTCCAGGTGATTGCAGTTTGAATATTTTAATGCATTGTTCACCGCTTCTTTAAAGATCAGGTAAAAATTCTTTCGCTGCTCCATTTTCAGGTTAAGTAATAATATCGCCGGGTCATAATTAAAGTTGAAAGAGATCCCCTTTGTTTGCAATAATGGTTTGGCATACGACTCCATCCGTTGCAGGATGATATTCATATTGTCGTTTCTTGGATTGATGGCCCAAACAATATCATTCATCTCGGAGATCATCTCACCGGAAGTGGTGCTGATCTTTTCCAACGCGTCCTGCAATTCATTTTGCTTTTCCTGTTGCTTATAGATTTTAGCCACCTGGCTGTAAACCGAAATACTGCTCAGCGTTGAACCCACACTATCGTGAAGGTCCTGTGCGATCTTGTTGCGCATGGCCTGTTGCTTCAACAATTGATTGATGCGATAACGATAAAGACCATAAGCAGCAGCAGCAATGAATAAAGCGCAAATAATAAAGAACCACCAGGTCCTGTAAAAAGGAGGAATGATGGTGAAAGCAAAAGAAACAATATCTTTTTCCGATGTGGCGCCGGCAATTCTTGCTTCAAACACATAATCACCCGGCTGAAGATTTGCAAAATTCTGAACATTAGCATCCGTCACTGCCCATTCATCATTCAACCCCTTCATCCGGTATTCAAACTGCATGGGCTCATCATCGGGAACCTTTGGCGCTGCAAACTCCAATGAAATGCTGTTATTACTATAAGAGAACCGGTTGTTCTTCTCAAACAGCCGACCTGTTTGACAATGCGCATTCACTTTCAGATCGGTGATATAGATAGTGGGAGAAGTTGTTTTTTTGTAAACTGCCGAAGGAAGGAATTTAATAAAGTAGTTATTGCCGGGCATATATAAATAGCCGTTCCTGCTTTTGAATATATAACCCCTAACGCCTGTGCTTTTTTCAATATCGGGCAACTGCCATGCGATCACTTTATTCTCTGCCAACCTGTATTTGTAAAGACTATTGCCCGAAATAAACCATAGGTTTTGTTTCTCGTCCAGCTGCATTCCCTCACCGAGATTGGGAGAGCCGGCAATATGTTTGAATGAAAGCGGTTGGCCTGTGCCATAAAATAATCCTCCGCCATGACTGCTCACCCAAATATTTCCTTCCGCATCAGGAAGCATATCATAAACATCTGTCGCAAGCAGGCCTGCCCCTTTATTATTGCTCGAAGAAAAATAAGTAAAGGCTGTTTCATTTCTTCTCATCATCCCCAGGCCCTCTTTCGCTGTAGCGATCCAGCGGGTGCCATTTCTATCAACAACGATCTTGCGAATAAGATTGTCTGTGAGCTTAAGATCAGCAACGATCTTTTTAACGCTATCCTGCCTGCTCACCCATTGTTGTGCCGCGAAATCATAATAGGCCAGGTAATGCCCATAAGGTATTGTCCATAACACCGATCTCCCCGGAATTGAATCAGCAGCAATGCTCACTACCCTCGACTCAATGATCCTTTTCATCACAATGTCCTTATCGGTATTGGGCAATGGCGTTAATTGCTTCTTCAAAAGATCCAACACAAACAAGCTCATATTGGTTCCCACCAGCAACTCCTTATTTCTCCAATAGAATTTTGACACCTGTAACCGTTCTCCATTATACACTAATGGCATAAACTGAAAACTCGCTTCCCCTTTTCGCTGCCAGAAAATTCCCTTGTCAGTAGCTATATATAAACTTTGCTGCTCATCCTCGGTAAAATCATAGATCTTGTTTACCTGTTCATTATTAATTGCCGGCAAAAATGTTTGTGTGAATTGCTGGAGTAAAGGACGATGCAGGCTGATGCCTCTTGCTGTACCCAGCCATATATTTCCTTCACGATCCTTATAAATGCAATTGATCTTATTGTGGGCGATTGTACCTTCCTGCAATGGATTATTACTATAATGAAGTACTGAATTATCTTTCCTGTTAAGTATATAAAGTCCGTTGAATTTGCCCCCGATCCACATTAGTCCTTTATTATCTTCTTCAAAACAGAGCGCATCATCGTTATTTAATATTGCTGTATTATTTTTTAATATCTCCTGTGGCGATTTATTTCCATTGTCATACCGGTACAGTTTTTTATCCCAGCTCCCTATCCATATATCATCATAGCTGTCTTTAAAAATAGAAGCCACTACCACGTGTGGCAATTTTTTATAGGGATCGCTATATCGTTCGTCCGCTTCTACTTTGGTGGTGAGCGGATCTATTTTAAGAATGCCACGTCCCTGCACTCCCGCCCATATCTTTCCATCGGCTGCCATTTCAATATCCAATACTGTTGAGGCAGGACTTACGGGCAATTGATAAAATGAACCCGTTTTGGTATTGAATCTTACAATCCCTCTTCCACTGGTAGCGATCCACAACATGCCTTTATCATCCATCAGCAGTTTGTTGATGATATTACCGGGAATGGTTTTTTTATCAGCAGGATCGTATTGGTAAGTCAGGAATTGCCGATCGGGTGAAGAGCGATAATCATAACGGCTGATACCTCCGTCGGCTGTAGCTATCCATAAAAAACCTTCGCTGTCTTCAATGATATGCGTGATGATATTGCCACCGATCGAGAATTTGTTTTGTGGCTGATGCCGAAAGATGCTGAACATTTTTCCATCATAACGATTCAGTCCATCATTGGTGCCGATCCAGGTAAACCCGCGGCTATCCTGCAAAATGCAATTCACATTATCGTTGCTAAGCCCGTTATCCTTGTTGATCTGTTGAAAAAAAAGAGGATCACCCTGGGCCGAAACACAGGTGCTGATAACTAAAAAGAAAAAAAGAATAAAGCTCTTTGACAATACAAGGTCTTTTATTTGTTTCCCACAGATATTGCTGATAACAACAACATTCAACTAAATCTGCGATAATCCGCGGAAAAATCAGCGAGATCTGCGGGAAACCAACAGGAAAGTTATCTAAAAACCCGGCAAAGAACTATAATTGAGAAAAACCAGCAATCCCCGAATCCGGTCATAAAAAAGCCCCACCAAAAAATTGGCAGGGCGCCCTTGTATATAACCGTCCACTGCTAAAACTGGAACGTCTTATTGCTGAATTGCTTTTGGCTCATCATAATAGAAATCATCCATTACCACCAGGTCAACACCGCCGCCATCACTTTGATCCCTGTTTCCCGCCCCGAGAATCCCTTTTCCGGCGGTAATACGAACACGGGTCACTCTTTCATTGGGAAAACAAACTCCTAAAAAAGAAAACTGGCCGTCCTTACACGGTGCTGCCATATAAACGCCAAGACTTGTATTGCCATTAAAAAACTCAAGTCTTGTTGAAGCGCCATTGTCAACATCGGAGAACACAACGCCAAATCCATTTACATATGCATCGGTATTTGTGCCGGGCACTTTAAATGTCACATCAGTAATATTGCTTCCAACAGCTGAAAACGTTTTCCTGATACTGAACGCCTCAAATTGATCGGCATAAGAGGGATCGATATCGGAGAAATCATTATCACTGATACGAAATCCTGTTCCGGGTGTGCTGCAGATCATTCCTCTTTTTCTTCCGATAGGACCAGCGGGGTCGGTATCATTAAAATAATCACCGGGAAAATTATTGATGTTGGTCTGTTCAAAAGGAGCTATATCCCATACCATGGCTCTGAATCCCAAACCTGGTCCCCAGGGTTCCGGATGAAATTGCTTTAGAAAATCAGTGAACTCTACAACAGCACCTGACACATCCATAGTAGTTCTCATCATGAGCACTTCTTTCTTGCCGATGTTCGCCGCATTCACCGATTCGTTTGCTTCGGGCAAATTTGCCTGCTCTTTCGTGCAGCCTGTAATTGCAAAAGCTGTTGTAACGATCACAACTCCTATTTGCGTGATTTTTTTCATGTAGATAAGTTTAATGTTAATTGGTTTGCTTTCGAGAGAGCAAATATCTGGATGGGATATACCGTAAAGAATCGCCTGATGAGGTATGATCACTCACCGATAAAGGGGATGACTAAGAAGAAAATTTATTTTATCTCTTCTTTTGCCGACGAGTCTCCTCCCCCTTTACTCACAACTCAAGTTTAAAGGTTTTAAGAGGGACTCGTCGAATTTTTATTTCTTTTACCGACGAGTCTCCTCCGAGTTCAATGGAATTACAACTTTAAAACCCTAGGAGGGACTCGTCGGGTTTGGTCTGTTTATCGCCGAGTCGGGCCGCTAAATTCATGTTATTAGCAGATTTCTGCTGGCCCAGACATCGGCTCAGAAGCGTCAGTGGGACCATGCATTGAGTATCTCTTCTGCATGCGCTTTATTCTTAGGCTTGTGAAATATTTTTCGAATAATGCCTTTTCCATCAATTACAAAAGTGGTGCGGAGGATGCCCATGTATTCACGACCAAAGAGTTTTTTCATATCATGCGTGCCATAGAGGCCAGTTATTTTATTTTCATCATCTGCAATTAATCGAAAAGGCAGTTTATATTTTGTCTCGAACTTTTTTTGTACGGCTTCCTTATCCGGGCTAATACCCAATACTTCAAAACCATTTTTTTGTAATAAAGAATAGTTGTCACGCAGGTTGCAGCTTTCAATCGTGCAGGTGGGAGAGCCTGCTTCAGAATAGAAATACAAAACCAGTTTCTTTCCTTTATAGTCTGATAAAGAAACTTTCTTTCCATCCTGGTCCTTACCTGTAAATGCCGGGGCTTTATCTCCCTCCTGTAGTGTTACCATACTATTTCTTTTTGCTCACTGGTTTTTTAGCAACTGTTTTCTTCTTACTTGTTTTCTTTTTTACCGGTGCCTTTTTCTTCGGCGGCGTATAGGGTCCGCGTTTGAACCACCATTCTTTGGTAGTTGTATTACCTACCATGTCCTCAACAACCACTTTCAGGTGATAAACACCATAAGGACAACGTTCATCAAATATATAGATCCAGTTACGGCTTTTATCATTGGTGAATCGCAACCATTGT
>DASVNY010000077.1:0-3430 GCA_036383615.1 Chitinophagaceae bacterium | reverse complement strand
TGAGCGGCAATTCTTTCAAACCCATTCTTGTCCCTACACGATAAAAAACATTATATACTTGCTCCTTTTCTTCATCCGTTAATTTTTTTTCAAGCAGTTCATACGATGCGATAGAATAATGGATCAGCATGAACAGCACATCACGATAGGCCCAGTCGGGAATAGTGGCGTCGCGATTTTGTTCTACTACTTCATGTATCTGCCGCATTGTATCGATCGCTTTATGCGCTTCATCTGCTGATGAAAAAATGATTTTTTTGGCATACCTGACAGTAGAAAATAGCCGACCCAATGGATCAGCAGGAAGGCGACCGGTAAAATAGAGCCAGTCAACAGCTTTATTTAAAGCAAATTCAGCGGCAGCGCCCGCAAAAATAAAAAGCACGGTATCGCTCTTGCCCCAGATCTTTCTAACCACTGAATTTTCTTCAACAAATAATTGCATAAGGTCAAATTAATAATATCTAAGTTACGAATCGTTCTTTTCGAATAAAACGCTCTTGCTATGTCGAGCCGGTTAATTTGAAAACATTTCAACCCAGGTGAAGACAGGCGAGACATCTCAAAATCACTACTTCTTGAGATGTCTCGCCTCATATACTAAATTTTGCAGATCGTCTCATTATCCGGCTCGACATAACAAGAGAAAGAAGAATAGGACAATTTCTTAACGCTCCTCTAACAGCTAAATTTTGTAAATTACAGTAGGAGGACGAGAGCTATGAAAAAGATACTCACTACAATCGTCGCCAGTTTATTTATCCTGGCCGTTTCTGCACAATCCTATAAAGGAAGCAAAGTAAGGATCAGTCACGAAGAAAAGCTCAATGAAATGTATTGCAGCGGTCTGTTCAAATCAACAGATGGTACTATTCTCGATGTGGCCAATAATGTCAGTTCCCGTGGCTATATAAATATTCTTGACTGGTTGCAGGGTCGCGTCGCCGGTTTGCAGATCTATACCTCTTATTCAGGAACAACCTATCCTGTTATCCGGGGAACTGTCGCCGGCATTTATATTGATGAAATGCCTGTTTCAGCAAACATGCTGAACCTGCTTAACATTAATGATATTGCGATGGTGAAAATCATCAAAACTCCATTCTATGGCGGTTTTAATGGTGGCGGTGGCGCCGTAGCCATTTATACATTAGGCGGTGAGGATGAAGAGGAAGATGTAGTGCATATAAAATAAATTATTTCCCCGGCTGATAATCCAGCGGCAGGCTATCTCCCATTTTGTCTGACCAGCCCCAGTAACCCATGAAAAACATATCTCTTGGATTATAATAGTTGCCATTCCTTTCTATCCATAAGGGATTCAACTCGGGAAGATAAAGAGAGGAGCGCTGGTGATAAGGACTTCTCATTTGCATTTTTGATTGCAGGAAAGCGGCATCCTCCAACTCATTTTTATAGGTGATAAAAAGATAGTTTTCCCAATAAAAAAGTTTGTAATCGCCATCTCGCTTCACAATAACACTATCAGCCGTCAGCAGGTCCTTTCCATACAATTCCAAAAAATCAGGCTGCCGTAACACTCCCCTGTAATAAGCTGTGGAATCTGGATGAAGCCCATCTTTTGGCTGGGTAATGACAAATGTGCCTCCCGCAATTGCTGATGAATGAGTGACGGGGTAAATGTTTTTCACCCGTTGCTTTTCTTCATTTGGCACTTTGAATAACCGCCTCATCTCAAATCCATTTTCATGTAAACTATCCGCATACAAACTCCTTATAAAATGCATGAGGGAACCATTATAAGCTTCTTCTCTTTTCCGCGCCCACTTTTTCTTATCCTTGTCCAATTCTTCGTATAACGAATAACCCATAAAGACCGAAAGACCCTCTTTAAAATTTATTTCGAAGTCTTCCAACTGGTAAGTGATCCTATACCCCAATGCCTTGTTCTCGATCTCTATCGGCACATCTGAAAAAGCAATAAGCCGGTCACTCTTTTTAAAATACCTGAATCGTATTGACCACTCGTTATTGATACGACAACGCTTTGCATTCGCTGTATAGCCAAGGAAATTTTCTTTGAAGGTGTTGCCCCATTTATCCCAACCCTCTTCCACATAAGGCTCGACTGTTACATTCTGTAGTTCCTTCACTTTTATTTTTAGTTCCACTCTTAACCGCAACGGTAATTCTGCATCACTAAAAGGATACACAGTTGTTTCATAACCGATGGATGAAATAACCAGCTCATGTTTGCCCGAAGGAACATCCGTTAATTCAAAATTTCCGGAAGCATCAGAAACAGTACCCTTTGATGTATTAGTGATAAATACACTGCTGCCGGGAATGGCAGCACCATTGGCAACATTGACGACCCGGCCCTTAATGGTTCGCTGTGATAATGCCGGTAACGACAGGAAGAGTAAGAATAAAATTGCCGGCCATTTTATCATGCCGGCAAATTACATATAGTCGTGAATAATCGCTAATGCTTAACCTTATTTAACATGGGGCTTATTCCAGGCCAAACATACCCTTGTTCAATTGTTGTAATATCTGGGTTTTAAATTCAGCTGGCACGAGCAAGGAGATATTATGAGGGCTTCCTCCATAGCTCACCATGCGAACCGGTATATTCATGATGGAGCCAAACAATTTTTTCACCATATCTTCTGTCTGCGATATCTCATTACCCACCACTGAAATGATGGTTTGGCTCTGATCCACTTCAACTGTGCCGAATGGTTCCAGTTCTTTGATGATCTCTTTTAAATAAACGGCATTATCAATCGTAAGTGAAACCGCAACTTCGGAAGTAGTGATCATATCGATCGGCGTTCTGTATTTTTCAAAAACCTCAAAGATCTTCCGGAGAAAACCATAGGCCAGCAACATGCGGCTGCTCTTGATGCGGATAGCAATGATATTATCCTTTGCCGCAACCGCTTTCACTCCCACACTACCCGCCTGCTCGGTGATCAATGTGCCCTTGGCATCAGGTTCCATTGTATTCAACAACTTCACCGGTATCTTATAGGTTTGTGCCGGCCAGATAGAAGCCGGGTGTAAAATTTTTGCGCCGAAATAAGCCAGCTCCGCTGCTTCATCAAAACTCATCTGCTCAACAGGCACTGTTTTTTTCACCACCCGCGGATCATTATTATGCATTCCATCTATATCGGTCCATATTTCACAAACCGATGCATTGATCGCAGCAGCGATCAGTGATGCAGAATAATCGCTTCCACCTCTTTTTAAATTATCCACTTCGCCACGGGCATTACGACAGATATAACCCTGCGTTACAAACAATTTTTTATCCGAATGCTGTTGAAGTAACTGTGAAAGTTTCACTTTGATAGTGCCCACTTGCGGTTCATCATACCCATCGATGCTCATGAACTCAAGCGCTGGTAATAACAAATGACTGATGCCCTGTTCTTCAAGATAGGTGCAAAACAGTTTGGTG
>DASVNY010000076.1:0-1922 GCA_036383615.1 Chitinophagaceae bacterium | reverse complement strand
TTTGCAAATAGTTCCAGTACATCTCTGCCAATAAACTTTTCAAAATAGAAGTAGCCGGCTCCTTACTGGTGGTAATTTCTTTTTCTACTTCTTTAATAGAAAGCACTTCATTGTCTTCTCTTGTTTTACTTTGCAGACCCGTCATATATACAAGGGCCTTTATGGTTTGGGCGTCTTGCCCATCTTTTTTGGCGAGGGTATAGATCTTTTTCACTTCAGCCAGTGCTGACTTGGGTAAATTCTTTTTGGCATATTCTTCTGCCTGTTTCCATTCCTTAGAATAAGTTTTCACTGGTTGTTGCCCAAATGAGGCAATAGAGAAACTGCTGATGATGAAAAAAAGGAATAAGGTTTTAATCTGCTGCGACATGCTTTCAAATTTTATACAAGTTAATTGATTTGCTGTGACGATAAGATGCAGTATAAAGGCAGAATTCATAAGAAAGCTTAGGAATGGAACACGGATCACACAGATCAAACGGATTATCACGGATTAGATCCGTGTAAATCATTCAAATCCGTGTTATCCGTGTTCAGAATATATAATGTTTTCTTAAGGAACGCAGGTAAGAGGCAGAAGCGCAATAAATAATGTTCCGCTGAAATCCTTTGCCAGAAAGCACTCCCGCATAAAGTTGCAAAAGCTCTGCTATTCCTGCATGGTCCTTTAACGTTTCGTTGAAAGCATTTTTGGCACGATGGCATGTGCTTTGAAATTATAACTGCAAAAAGGAGGGATGATGAAAATGATGAAAGAAAAATTAGCACAGTTGCTCACCGGGATCAAAAACAAATTTGGCCTTTATGGTTATTTACCCGGTAATTACCAGATGGCCGTTGTAAGAATAAAATAAATACTATGAAACGAATTTTTACCCTTTTACTTGGCTCACTATTTTCCATCTCACTTTTGGCGGCTGACGCCAACCGCCTGAGTGTATCCACCGTTAGCAAGAACATGGACCTTACCATTGAAGTAGATGGTCGCAGAGTAGCAATGAAAGACAATGCGATCACCCTTCGTAACCTTTCAGAAGGATATCACAACGTGAAGATCTTTGCTGAAAAGAAAAGAAACGGAAATGGTAATGGCAACGCCTATGGCAGAAACCGCCAGGCTGATGTTATCTATAATAACTCCGTGTTCATTAAAAGAGGATTCCATCTTGACATCACCGTGAACAGGTTCGGTAAAGTGCTTGTTGACGAACGCAGAATGGATCGTAATGACGAATGGTATTCTGATGACGAATATTTTGATTACAATGATGGTGGTTGGGACAATAGTTACAGGGATGTCATCAACACCCGCGAGTTTGACCAGGTTAAACAGGCATTGAGTAAAGAATGGCTCGAAGCCAACAGGATGAAATCTGCCAAATTCATTATTGATCAAAATAGTTTTAGTACAGCACAGGTGAGAGAGCTGATGATGCTCTTCACTTTCGAGAACAACAGGCTTGATATTGCTAAATATGCGTACAGGAAAACAGTAGATAAAAGAAGTTACTACCAGTTGAATGATGCATTAAGCTTTAGTTCAAGTCGTGATGAGCTGGCCCGTTATATCCGTGACTTTAGATTCTGATCTTAATGAAAGCCGATAAAAAAATGGCTCCCAAACCGGGAGCCATTTCTATTTTAATTCTTTCTGATGATTATTTACTCTTCATTACTTCTGCCATTTTCTTACCGATATCAGCGGGGCTGCTTACTACATTAATACCACATTCACTCATGATCTTCATTTTGGCTGCTGCAGTATCATCGGCACCACCAACGATGGCACCAGCATGACCCATTCTTCTTCCAGGAGGAGCAGTTTGACCTGCAATAAATCCTACTACCGGTTTTTTATTTCCTGTTTCTTTGATCCATCTTGCTGCTTCGGCTTCCATGCCGCCGCCGATCTCGCCGATCAT
>DASVNY010000075.1:0-14582 GCA_036383615.1 Chitinophagaceae bacterium | reverse complement strand
CATTAGATTTTATTCCGGGATTAGTCGTGTAACTAGAACAATGAACCTTCTAAACACCTCACAGTATGTAGCCATGCGAAAGGAAGCATTTTCAAATGACGGAATCGTTCCAACAGTTGCAAATGCACCCGATATAATGTTGTGGGATACGACCCGCTACACCGACCTGAAAAAGTTACTTATCAGCGGCACTGCTTATAGCCAGGATTTACAAGCGGGAGTAAGTGGCGGTAATGACCAGCACCAATTTTATATAGGTGGGGGCTATCACTCTGAAACAAATGTTTTCAGCAGGGACCTAACCGACAAAAGAAGTTCGCTGCGCTTTTCAACGGTGCATAATAGCTCCAACAAGAAATTTCATCTGACGCTTACTGGTGGTTACTCAAGCGATAAGAACAGACTTATACAAAATGATCTGACTGGTTTTTTAAACTTGCCACCCAATATCCAATTACAAGACTCGACCGGTAATATTAGCTGGTCAGAAAAAGGCGTCAATTTTCCCGGAGTAAACCCGCTGGCGGTATTCTTGAAGAAATATGTATCCGTCAATGATAACCTACAGGGATCGTTGCAAAGCAGTTTTCAATTCACGAAACAATTCAGCGTAAGGATCAATACTGGTTATATGGTATTTGGTAGTGAAGAAAGCCTGATTGAACCGAAAGCATCGATCGCACCTAATCAATCGGGAGTAGCTTCAGCTCAGTTTGCAAACATGCAAACCAAAAACTGGATTGCCGAACCTCAATTTCAATATATCACTACACTTGGTAAAGCAAAGATCAATATGCTGGTAGGAGCAACCTGGCAAGAAAAAATCAGCAGCGGCAAAACCATTACTGCCAGCAATTACACAAATGACCTTTTATTGTATTCCATTGAAGCTGCAGGGTCTGTCGTAGTATCTAATAGTTATTCGCAGTACAGGTATGCTGCATTTTTTGGGAGGATGAATTACGAGTATGACGGAAAGTATATAGTGAATTTATCAGGCAGGAGAGATGGCTCCAGTCGCTTTGCTGGTGAAAGACGTTTTGCCAATTTTGGCGCAGGGGGTATAGCATGGATATTTTCAGGCGAGAGCTGGATAAAAAAGGGCTTACCATTTTTGAGTTTTGGAAAACTGAGAGGCAGTTATGGTGTTACGGGCAATGACCAGATCGGTGATTACAAATACCTGAATTTATGGGGCTCTTCATCTCTAACTTACCAGGGAGCGCCGGGTCTTCGCCCGACAAGCTTATATAATCCAAATTACAACTGGGAACGAAACAGAAAATTTGAACTTGCCATCGAGCTTGGTTTTTTAAAAGACAGAATCCAGTTTAGTGCCGCTTATTATCGCAACCGCAGCAATAACCAGCTTATTAATTACAGACTTCCGTTGCAGACCGGGTTTGGAAATGTTACCAGAAATTTCGATGCATTGGTTCAGAATAGTGGGCTAGAAGTCGCTTTCATTAGTAAAAATGTTCTAACCAATAGTTTCTCCTGGACTACCAATATAAATCTAACAATACCCAGAAATAAATTAGTTTCATTTCCTGGATTAGCAAGTTCTAGTTATTCGGGAATGTATTTGATAGGACAATCCCTTAGTGTGATCTATAAGTATAGATTCCAGGGACTTGATACTGCAACCGGCTTATATTTATATGAAGACCTGAACCGCGATGGTTCGATAAACAGTGAAGACCGGCAATCGTTAGGGCATACTGACTGTAAATACTACGGTGGCATTCAAAATGAGCTAACCTATAAAGCGATCTCCTTTAGTTTTTTTATCGAGGGAAAGAAGCATACAGGTAGAAATTATTTATACCAGCATAGAGGCAGCTACCCTGGCAGCGCAAACAATCAACCAATACTTGTTCTGAATCGATGGCAAAATCCGGGTGATCCCGGGCCTATTCAAAAGTTAACAACCATATCTTCAAGCCTCGCGGGAGGTACAGGAGCAATAAGGTTATTTGCTTCAAATGGCGTGTATGGAGACGCCTCTTTTTTAAGGCTCAAGAATATTTCTTTTTCTTATTCTATTCCCAAAAACTTGCTTCAACGAATTCACATGGAAAGTATCCAGCTTTATATAAATGCGCAAAATCTTATTACGCTGACAAAGTACCAGGGTAGCGATCCGGAGACGCAGAACTATTATCAATTACCGCCATTAAAAACGATTGTGTTTGGCTTCAATCTTAATTTTTAAAACAATCGAAAATGAGAGTTAAAATATTTTTTTTCTTGCCTTGCTTTTACATGATGTTTACATCATGTAAAAAATTCTTAGATGTTAAAGAGCCACCCACGCATGTGCTTACGAGTAGCGTTTTTTCCAATAATGAAACTGCAATTTCAGCTGTAACCGGTTTATATAGTGAAATGTCGCGACTCAATCTTAACATAATGAATGGTGGATTAACACTGTACCCGGCACTTTCGGCCGATGAACTGTATAATACTTCTCCGAGTATTGAGTATGATGCATTCCATACTAATTCGCTGTTATCTACCACCACAATAGGGTTAGGTAGGCTATGGACCCAGGGATATAGAAATATTTTTCATGCCAATTCAATAATAGAGGGGTTGAATAATTCTATTAGTATCAATGACAGTGTAAAAGCGAGATTGTTAGGAGAAATATTAGTAATACGAGCGATGAATTATTTTTTCCTTACCCAGTTGTTTGGTGATGTACCACTTCAACTAAGTACAGACTATCGCAAAAATTCAGTAATGCCTCGAACAAATGATACAGCTGTGATGAACCAGGTCAAGGCAGATCTTGTTGAAGCAAAGGATTTTTTACCAAATACCTGGATCTCGGACAATCGGACAAGAATTAATAAATGGGCAGCCCTTGCTCTTCTTGCAAGAGTCCATCTATACCTGGGTGATTGGACCGCAGCAGAGTCTGTCTCAACGTTGATAATTCAGTCGGGCCAATTTTCACTGGTAAACAACTTGAACAATGTTTTCCTACCCGCCTCTACTGAAACGATATGGCAATTAGTACGAGACAATAATAATACGGCAGAAGGAGCACATTTTATTCCTGCTTCTATTACAATGAAGCCAGCTTTTGCTCTTACAAATAATTTATTAAATGGTTTTGCGATGAATGACCAGCGAAAGGCCAGCTGGATAAAACAAAACACTATCAGTGGACAGATCTATTATTACCCTTATAAGTATAAAGTGAGAGCGAGTATGCCTATAACAGAATATTATGTAGTATTGAGATTGGCTGAACAGATATTAATCAGGGCAGAAGCCAGAACACAGCAAAATAAAATTATCGAAGCTCAACAGGATATTAATATGGTAAGACAGAGAGCGGGTCTTGGGCTTACTTCAGCAAATGATCAATCGTCATTGCTAATTGCAATCGCAAATGAGCGACAAATAGAATTATTCGCTGAATTCGGACATCGATGGTTTGACTTAAAAAGGACAGGGAGAGCCAATGCCATATTATCTGTTTTGAAAGCACCTAACTGGCAATTAACGGACCTTCTTTATCCAATGCTTGAATATGATCTTGAAACAAATCCTTTTCTTATTCAGAACCCAGGCTATAACTGAAGCCTGGGTTATTTTAATAGAAAACAACCGGGATCAGTTTAGTAGTCCCAGTGGAGCCTATTTAATCCTTCAATATATCTTCTTCACCTGCTTCATCGCCCACGGTTGGCAATGCTTCACTATCAAAGCCTCTTACACAAGGATTACTATCGCCGATGCATGCTCCGGGAAACTCAGTGTGAAATTCATCCCGATCCATTGCATTGCCAGGATTCAAAGGTTCCCCAGGATCAACTTCATTAGAACCGTTCACGGCATACCAGATCAATTCAGGCCCTTCGGTTTTCATGGTTGTGCCTTTTTTTCTGCTAAAGGCGTTAAGACCGATCGCTATTGCAATGGCAAATAAACTTAACAAATACTTTTTCATATCCGCAATGTTTGATTAAATGATATACCTACTCTATTGCAGGTTTTCGGCGACCCCTGTTTATTCAAATAAAGATTTTGTTAGTTGTTAAAGATTTGCTCACGCATTTTAAATCCAACTATCACTGCAAAAGCTACCAGAAAAGTTAATGTGATATTTAAGATTAAATGAAATTGCCAGGAAAGTTCTTTAAGTATCCCACCACAAGAACAAGGAAGCCTGGATTGTGTTGATAGCATCCATCCTATATAAACAGTAAAGATCATCATCAATAAAAAAGTTGAAAACAGACCCCAGAACCTGGCTTGCGGAATACTGAGAAGGATGACAATAAGTATTTCAACTGCTATGATAACCCAGGTGAGCCACTCGGCCATTGATTTTAAATAAGGAGATACAAGCATGGCGCTTCGAAAGGCTTTTATTTCAATAAGCTTATTAATGCCTGTATATGAGAAAAGAAGAACAAAAACAAAGCTTGTAAAAGGGATTGTATGTTTTACCAGATGTGTTCTCATATTTGTATAAAAGTCGATCACTAAAGTGCCAGTTCCAAATAAATGAATTGTGCAAACGGGAGAAAGAGATGTCGAATCGGGCTAATCACTGTGGCTGAATTATTTCGGAATGCTACTGGGCGGATACCCGAAATAGTTCCTGAATGTGTGCGTGAAACTTGAAGAACGATAACCAAAATAACGGGCGACTTCTTTTACCGATTTTCCGCGTAATAACATTTTACGGGCTTTTCTCATTCGTCTTTGCAGCAGGAACTCATAAGGGCCAACACCGATTATGAGTTTGAAGAGTTCTTTAAAACGTTGCTCATTCATGCCGATCTTCTTTGCCAGCACGGCTATAGGGAAGTGATCAGTAAGATTATTGTTGATGAATATTTTTATTTCTTCAATGGTCGTTTCTTCAGCTGCAGATGGTAAAAGCGTGCTGTCTTTCTTATTTGTTGCGACCAGGAAATAATTGAACAGCAGGTCTTTTACCCTGGCTTCAAAAAAATGCCTGCGCATGTCTTCGGGATAGCGACATTGCAATATGCTTTGAATAATATCGAGGCCTTCAATATTATTGTAAGTGGGAGGAATAACAGTGTTTTCAAGCATCGACCGGATCGCCGGAAAGAACTGTACGGTTTCCCTCAATATATCATCTGAAATAAATGTGTCGAAGCTTATATGGAATGGCGCAGTGAATTCTGCTGTTAAACTATTGGAGGCACTATAAAAACCGGCAAACTGCCCTTTTCGTAATGAAAAAGGAGCATTATGCGTTATTTGACAATTACCTTTTAATTGGTGAGCAATGAAAAGACCACTTTTGTCAAGGTTAAGTTTTGCAATAAAATTCTCGATCAATTGAAAGATATTGAAACGAATGGTCCATGCGCTGGTCCTGAATTCCTGGATACAAATTGAACCAAAGGCTCCAGTAGCTGAAGCCCTTGAGCCGCCGGGAAGTCCAGTTCCTTTAAAGCCGGGTGGCCATTGATCTTCCCAATGCAGTGACTGATGTGATAAGGTTTCTAATGGCTTGATCATTGGATAAGATAGCCGTTACCGTAAATTAAATCAAAAAAATGAATGGGAGAGAGAATTGATTGTAGAACCTGGTTCAAAATTTCGCCACGAATCACATAGATGTTGTGAAGGGTCCTAAGAGTGTTAACATAATCTGCGATTGATCAGCGAAACCCGCGGAAATTATTCGTCACCGTATTTGGTGATAACAGTACTGCTTTTGGTAATTGCATAGCCTCCCGCATCTTGACAACTTCGCATCATTAAATCAAATCAATTATGAAAATGATGAAGAAGTATGCGATCGCGGTTTTGGCTCTTTCACTTTTTTTTATTTCCTGTTCACGTAATGGAGAGGGAGATAATTCTGTAAAGAAATTACCAAACACGGTTATCCTCGAATGGAATGAAGTGGCCTATCATGCTTTTGGTGGCCCTGCCTACCAGCATTCACTGATGGCAGCCCGCATTAATGCTATGACACATCTTGCTATGCATGATGCCATCAATGCCGTGCAACCGGTTTTTGAAAGCTATGCTTTTGACGGAAAAGATAAACAGGCTGATCCTGTAGCAGCGGCAGCTTCGGCAGCGCATACCGTGCTGATAAATGAAATACCTGCTAAGAAAAGTTTTCTCGATTCTGCTTTGCAAAAAACACTGGCGACAATTTCCGAAGGCAGTGCAAAAGATAAGGGGATCGAATTGGGAAAACAAGCGGGGCAATCCATTTTGAATGATAGAAGCAATGATGGCTCGGCAGGAGATCCTTTTGGACAAATACCACCATCTACTGATCCCGGGGTTTATCAACCTGTGCCTCCGTTTAATATTTTATTTGCGCCATACTGGAAGGACCTGAAATTATTCGGCTTGCAATCAAAGGACCAGTTTCGTTCGGCGCCTTACCCGGCACTGAACAGTGTTGCTTACAGCACAGCTTTTAATGAAGTAAAAGAGATAGGTCGTATTAACAGCACAACAAGAACTGCTGAACAAACATCCTATGCAAAATTCTGGTATGAGTTTTCAGAAGCAGGCTGGAACCGTGTGGCCCGTGTTGTGGCAGCAAATAAGAAATTGAGCCTTGTTGAAACAGCAAGATTATTTGCATTGATTGATATGGCGATGGCAGATGCTTATACTGCTGGTTGGGATTCAAAGATCTTTTATAATTTCTGGAGGCCTTTCACGGCGATCAGGTCAGCCAATAATGATGGCAATGATAATACGATAGCAGACCAGGCATGGGAACCTTCAGAACCTACGCCACCAGTGCAGGATTACCCCTCTACGCATAGTGCATTAGGAAATGCGGCCGCAACAGTGCTTGCAAAATTGCTGGGTGATAACACTTCATTTACGATGGGATCTGTTACTGCTGTTCCTGCCGGCAGCACAAGAAGCTTTGCAAGTTTTAGCCAGGCGGCCAATGAAAATGCAGATTCAAGAGTGATGGCAGGTATTCATTTCCGGTTTGCCTGCGAAGCGGGTCTGCAAATGGGAAATAAAGTGGGAGACTGGATTGTCAATAATCATTTGAAGCCATTAAAATAAGATAATTGAGCATTGAGTATTGAGCATTGAAAATTGAGGATTCTCTCTCCCGGTGATAAAAAATTGTCAATGTTCGATGCTCAATGTTCAATTTTCATTGGGGCACTCTCTTTTTTATTGCCGGAATCGGTTTTCAAAGCAAGTTTTTTAGGGCCACAAAGAACAGCACGAAAACAAAGAACACAACGATAAGTCTTCATGTTCTTTGTGAACCCTTTGTGTTCGTCGTGTTACTGTATATTTTTTACTACCGGAATCGGTGATGCTTATACCGTGATCGGTTATTTTTTCCAGCAGGCCTTCCGCTGATATTTGAGTTGTAATTAACCATTAACCTTTTAGTTATGAAAAGCAGGATCATTATTTATTTTTTAATAGCGATGGCAATAGCTGATTTTTCTTCAGCTCAGCATTCATCAGCCAAACCTATTGTTAGCAACAGGATAGCAGTAAAAGAGATCGATCTGTCAACAGGCGTTCAATTACAGTATGCCGAACAGGGCGACCCCAATGGAATACCGGTAGTAATGCTACATGGCATCACTGACTCCTGGCATTCTTTTGAAGCGGCATTGGCCCATATGCCCAACAACCTGCATGTGTTTGCACTTTCGCAAAGAGGGCATGGCAACTCTTCTAAAAAAGCAATATCCTATCTGCAGGAAGATTTTGCCGCCGATGTGGCTGCGTTCCTGAAGCAAAAGAAAATTTCTTCTGCCATTATCGTTGGTCATTCGATGGGGAGCATGAATGCCCAGTGTTTCGCAGCAAAATATCCGGAGCAGGTAAAAGCATTGGTGCTGGTGGGTGCATTTGCAACCTTCAACAAACCGTTGCTCACTGAGTTCAAAAAAACAATTGACGAACTACAGGACCCGATCGATTCGATATTCATTGCTGAATTTCAAAAAAGCACGTTGACGAGACCGATCAAAGATGAGATGCTGCAATTATTCATCAATGAAAGTCTCAAAGTTCCCGCGCATGTTTGGAAAGGAGTGTCTGAAGGCTGGAAGATCGAAGGTTATTTAACAGCATTGCAGTCATTTGATAAACCTGCACTGATCATTTGGGGAGATAAAGATGTTTATTCGCCCAAAGAGGACCAGTTATTATTGAATAAAGCGATTAAAAACTCAAAGCTATTGATCTATGAAGGTACAGGTCATGCGAATCAATGGGAGGAGCCGGAGAGATTTGCAAAAGATATTACTGAGTTTATTAATAGCGTAACGAATACAGATCGTTCTTTAAAGACAAACAATTTATCATCTAAAACCATTACGCTTTCTACCGGTGTAACGCTTGATTATGTTGAGCAGGGCGATAAGCAGGGAAAAGCAGTGATCTTCCTGCATGGCATTGGCGATTCATGGCATTCGTTTAAACATGTGCTAAAAGAGCTTCCATCATCAGTGCATGCTTTTGCAGTAACACAAAGAGGACATGGCAATTCATCAAAATCCGCCGCCAGCTATACTCCAAAAGATTTTGCTGCTGATATAGCAACGTTTATGAAAAGCAAAGGATTGTCGAAAGCAATTCTTGTTGGTCACTCAATGGGTGGATTGAATGCACTGAGGTTTGTTTCAGACTATCCAGCTATGGTTAGCGCGGTGGTGACAATTGATTCCGATCCTGCTTTTAAGAATAATCCCGGCATGAAAGAGTTTTATGATGAGCTGTTGAAAATTAAGGGTGGGTTTAGCCATGCATTCATGAAAGATTTTCAGCAAAGCACATTGGCAAAACCTGTTGAGAACGGGTTTTTCAATTTCATGGTTGATGAAGCGCTTAAAGTGCCGGTGCCTGTTTTTCAAAAAGCATTCAAGGGGATCATTGATAGTGACCTTACATCACAGTTGAAAAATATAAAAACGCCTTTTCTGGCCTTCTGGGGTGATAAGGATAGTTTTTGCGGGCGCAGCGACCAGGAAATTTTCCTGAAAAATATAAGGGGTTCAAAACTTATTGTGTATGAGAACACAGGTCATGCTTTGCATTGGGAAGAGCCGAAAAGATTTGCCGATGATCTTTTACAATTTATTAATTCATCAGTTAAATAACCAGGTATGAAAAAGACTTTTTTACTACCGTTGCTGCTATTAGTGCTCGGAGCTTGTGAAAAAAATGAGATCGGGCTCCCGGTGAATAAGCCGGCAACAGAATTGCTGACCCAAAAGAAGTGGATCCTCACGGGACATGGGTTTGATGATAATGGCAATAATATGTTGGATGCTTCAGAGAATATCATTGAGGATTGCCAAAAGGATAATAGCTACCAGTTCAATAAAAACGGGACAGGCGAATCAAGGGATAATGCAATGTCATGTGGCAACCCGGTTAATACCGATTTTGATTGGCGCCTGCTTAGTGACATTGAATTGGAAATTGAATTTGAAAAACTGCATATCCTGGAATTAACGGAGCAGGAGTTGGTGCTTAACCCGCAGGCAGCCGGTTTAGTAGGCAAATATTTACTGGTTTATAAACATTAACTATTATGAAAAGGCTGAGCAACGATCATTCATGGTTGCTGATCGCAGAATATTACCTGTTATCGCTGGCAAATTCATTGTTGCACCCGTTGGGAAATATGCCGGAACCCGATTTCAACAACCAATATGATCTTACCATTTTATAAATGATATAAAACGTTTGTTATGCCAACACCATTAGATATTTTATTAGATCCTGTTTCGCAATACATTCTTGGAATGTACCTGCTGCTCATTTTATGGGAAGCCATATTTCCTGCACGCAAGCTGCCATTTGTAGCCTATTGGCAACTGAAGGGGATTTTTGCTTTCTTTTTCTTCTTTTTCCTGTCAACCTATTTGCCATTATTGTATGCAGCCTGGTTGCCTGGCTCGCAATTGTTTGATCTTGCTGCTGTTCACCCTGTAGTGGGAGGCATTGCAGGCGTGTTGTTGTATGAACTGGGTGTATATGTGTGGCACCGGTTGATGCATCGCAGTAATTTATTATGGAGAATATTTCACCAGATGCACCATAGCGCCGAGAGAATGGATACCTATGGCGCTTTTTATTTCAGTCCCTTTGATATGATCGGGTGGACATTATTGAGTACGGTTTGTTTTTCATTCATCACCGGTCTTTCACCGCAGTCTATCACGATTGTATTATTAGTTACGAATTTCTTCAGCATATTTCAGCATGCGAATATCAAAACACCTGTGTGGCTGGGTTATATTGTTCAGCGACCGGAGAGCCATGCTGTTCACCACGCAAAGGGGATACATGCCTATAATTATTCTGATCTTCCTTTGTTTGATATTGTCTTCGGCACTTTCCGTAATCCAACAAGATATGTGGATGAAACCGGGTTTTACCAGGGTGCATCTTCAAGGGTGAAGGATATGTTGTTGTTTAAGGATATTGAAAAGTCATGATCCGTATATATAAGCTGTGATGATACAGCGTTTGGTTTTCTGGTAACCTTGCCGTGAGGCAAGGTTTTTCTATATAAAGGATAAAACCGTTTAATGCATGGCTCATTCTCAAAGAAAAACGCGGCCGAAACAAAGAATACCAGTTTTGGAGACAGGATAATCAGCCCAAGGAATGTTATAGTAGTGGATTTACGGTGCAAAAACTAAACTATATTCATAATAATCCAGTTGAAGCAGGTATAGTTGAAAGACCGGAGCATTATCTTTATAGCAGTGCAAGAGATTATCATTTCGAAAAGCTATGTGGGTTGCTAAAGATCAGCTTTATATAGTTGGTGGTTTACTGGTCCGTTGTTGTTGGTGAACTAAAGTTGCTGCTGAGTCAGAGACATCAGCAGAGCGTTCGGAGAGGTTGGTTGAAATGCGGCTGGTTGAAAACAGGAAGACTACGGAGAGCGGCGGCAAGATGTATCCGGGAATTAATCCAGATAATGCTGCAACAGCCGCAAGAGGCGGATTTGCTCAGTATTACCCACCCCATAACAAGGCGATAGCTATGGACACGGACTATAAGAATGATGTTAATTATTCAGGAACTTTAATTCCAGCAGGCGGAACCGTTGTTCCAACCAGTGAACGCTTGACCCTTTCGGTGGAGAGAATTTGGAAGGAGAAAGGTATATACATGATTAAGTCAAAATCGAAAACTTTCTAATGATGAAAAAGAAATTTTTTATTCTTTGCATTAGTGTTTTTATAACATTATCAAGTCATGCCAATGACTCGCTTTGCTTAAAAGTCAATGCAAAGGTTATTTCGATAGATACGTTTGATATTTTTTATTTGGTAACAGTAAATGATTACACAAATAATAAAAGAATCAGAATCTTTTCGGAAAAGAGAATCAATGCTTTTTGCGAAAGTGCATCAAATTTGAAAATTGGTGAATCTTATGTGCTTTGGGTGCAAGTCGTTCCAACATTCCCCATCATTAGCAATCTAAAACTTATGACAAGTGATAGGATTGATATAGAGTATGAAGGAAAGTTACTATTAAAAAAAAATGAACCTATATATACATCTCATAGTATTTGTAATACAAGCTATGTTTCTTCTATTGATTGTTGTTTGTGCAAATGATGAAAAACTACGCAAACTGCTTTAGTATCTTTTTGAGTTTTATAGAGTGGTAATGTATCAAATTAACAGTTTTCAGATTTAATGGTTAAAGAAATGATTTACAGGGCTGGTTATTCAGTCCTGTTTGTTTTAAAACTATTACTTCTGACAAGATTGATTTTCTTGGAATTTCTCAATTTAGCGATAAAATAAAGAAGGGAAACTACGGAATAGATGGGGATTTGGTGAATGACAGCAAAGCCTATTATCAGAAATATTTCTTTGAGTCCTTTAAATCGGATTTCTTAAAGAAAATTTTCGGCGCGTAATGAATCAAAACTGTTTTTGACCTTTTCCAAACCAATTGATAATTATTTGGTAGTTGAGTTAGGTGATTTTGATCCAGAAATTAGTCGAAGGAATAAATATGGAAAGGGCATGCTAATGTTTTTTAAGTTTGATATATCAGGGAGTGTTGAAGAAGTTTTATTTTCAGGTGCAGCGTATAATTAATGCGGTGGTAGTATATCAAAATAGTTGGTGGCGATAGGGATTTGGAAAATAAATTAGTTGCAGGGTGCAAAATTGCATCCTGTTTTGTTTTCAACTTCAACCACTCTTCGGAGTGGTTTTTTTATGCCATGCCTACGGCAAGTAAACCTAAAACTTAATGATTATGACATTAGAAACAACAAGCCCACACTGTTTTACCTATAAGACAGAAGAACTAATGATAGAACTATTAGGAGGTGTAAGAGCAGAAGGACTGGATAGGATGAGAGTAACAATGAAGGTTACTGTGGCTAACAGAAAACATGCTGGCTACCGAAGTAACCGTGAACTGGCTGGCCTATCAGTAAGGCACAATCTGGATTTGTACAATGACCCCCGCTCTTCGTAGTCTTTCTGCTTTCGGGCTGCTTAAATTCTATAAAACTCTTCGAACACAGTCTGCTGATGTCTCTGACTCAGCGGCAACTTTAAGAGGCTATCGATAACGGCCCCGTCGGCTTCTTCTTTAATCTTATTCCTGCTTTCAGCAGGCTAATGATGCATGATGAAAAAATCTATCTAAATGTGCTTTTCATCATAGTTTCTAAACCAGGGCTATCTATTTTTAGTTAAAAATGGATAGCGGAGGGTATAGGATCAGGAACAAGACAGAGATACACTTTTTAAGTTTTGCGTTGGTAGAGTGGGTGGATGTATTTTCCAGGAAAGCTTACCGTGATATAGTAGTGCATTGTGCTCTCCGTGATACAAAAAAATTATTGCAACGTTTATTAAGAAGCCTTTACTACCGGAATCGGTGATATTTATACCAGCATCGGGTATTTTTTTCATTGCTATTCTGCAGCATTTTTACATCGTCAAAGTATCACATAAACCTAAATTATTATTTTATGAAAAGGATCATCGTCATGTTTGCATTGCTGCTGAATGTGGCAGGCAACACAGTTTGGGCAGCGGGAGAGGAAAATGTTCCTGCGCCAGCATTAAAAACATATAGCAAGGAATTTCCGAAAGGGAAATACGAACAATGGGAAAGGGTGGAGAAGACGGATGTCTATCTGGTTCGTTTTGTGGAAAACGAAAAGGGCCTTGTCGCCTATATTAAAGAAGACGGCTCTTTGCTCGCTACTGCCAGGCTGGTGACAAGAGAAACACTGCCATTGAATATTGACAGGATCATTGAAAAGCAGTACAGCAATTTTCAGATTAATAAGATAGAAGAACTCATAACGGAAGGAAGTGTGAGCTATCTTTTTTCGATGAATGATCAAAAATCGAAGATACTATTGCGCATTTTTAGCAATGGTGTTCAACAAAGGATCAAAAAGGAAAAGATAGAAGAGCAATAATCCTGTTGCCAGGTTTTAATGGGGGAGCTGCGGTTGTCTTTGGACAACTGCAGTTTTATTTTATAGGCAACCGGTTTATGCAAAATATCGTTTACTAAGCTGCTAAAATATTTATATGAAGAATTTATTGTTTGGCCTTTTGACCCTGGTATCTATAAGTTTATCTGCACAGGACAGTTTGTTCAATGACCCTGATAAGAACGCCGGCGCTGAAAAGAAACCGGTAAAGATCTTTAATTCTGAAAGAGCCATTATTTCCAACACAACCGAACCTGTTGGAAGAGGCAAGATGCAATTTGTAGTAACCCACTATTTTGATGATATAGCCGGATCAAATGGCGGGCTGAAGAATTTCTTTGGCCTGGATAATAGCATGGATGTAAAGATCGGGTTCAATATAGGATTGACCGATAGGCTGGATTTTACCATTGCAAGAGCCAAGAGTGGTCATCCAAGACCGCAACTGCGTATGGAAAAGATATATGAACTGGCCCTGAAATACCAGTTGTTGCGTCAATTGGAAAATGATCCTTCACATCCGTTTGCGCTGTCTTTCTTTTTTAGCAACACGATCTCGTCAATGGATACGGCAAAGACCGCCTTTTATGATTTCAAAGATTTTGGCGACCGGAACAGCCAGGTATATCAACTGATTTTCGCCAAAAGAATAGGTAAGGTGAGTGTGCAATTGCTGCCTACGGTGATAAGACAGGGTTATCTTATCAATAATGATCTGCAACAAACGATGTTTGCTTTGGGGGCCACGGTGCGGGTGCCGATTGTAAATAATTTCAATGTTATTGTTGATTATTTTCATCCCTTCCGCTCAGAGGAAAGCGAGAATTCCTTTAAAGATAATTTCAGTCCGGCCATAAAATTCTATGACCCGCTCGGGTTTGGTCTCGAATTCATCACGGCCGGGCACGTGTTTCATTTCAATTTTCACAATACTACCCAGATCCAGGAGGCAAGAGCTATTCCTTATAATGTGAAGTCATGGGGCGAAGGTGAATTTCGCTGGGGCTTTACTATTTCAAGAAATTTTGTTTTGTGGAGACCGAAACCCAGGGAGGCTTCTTATTAATTGAGTATTGAGAATTGTTCATTGAACATGGAGCATTTTCTTAGTACTGGA
>DASVNY010000074.1:0-3108 GCA_036383615.1 Chitinophagaceae bacterium | reverse complement strand
AATTTGGCGTGTCATGGCAGATCATTCCTGTTATATTAAGCAAGATCATGAGCGATCCGGCTAAAGCAGGCAAAGCGGCACAGGCTTTTATAGCGATGCGGAAACTAAATATCGAACAGATCGTGCAGGCTTCTATTGCGTGATGGATCTTTCCCGCTGATTTGATCGCGGATTATACTGATGTTTTTCTATGGGATAAGAATTTTGTAATTTGGATCATAAACTGTGAGCATATGAGCAAGGAGTTGAAGGCAAAGATTTACAAAATGCTGGACAGCATTGAAGATGAAACTATACTCAACCAGCTAATGGAAGATGTGGCGTTTTATGCTTCTAAAAAAGACACTATTGATAAACTGACTCCTGAACAATTAAAAGAACTTGATAAAGCTATCACCGAAGCCGACAAGGGTGAAACGATTTCCTGGAATGATTTTAAAAAGGAAATGAATGAATGGAGAAAGACGTAATCATTACCCGGAGATTCAGGAACAATACTTTTCATGTTTACCAGTATCTGCTTAAAAAGTTTTCCCCAAAACAGCCAATGATTTTCTTGACGGCTTAGAAAAAAGGATTGAGTTTATTGCAAAGCATCCTTCAATCGGTAAACCCTCCGCTAAAAAGAAAAATATTCGTAGCGTCTTATTCACACCGCATAACCAATTATTTTATCGCTATGCAAATAAACAAGTAGAGTTCCTTTGCCTTTTTGATATGCGAAAAGATCCAAAAAAGAAGCCTTACTAATCAAAGCAACGGTACCTGGATAATCCTTGTCATGTCTGAAAAAGGAGTATGAAAAAAATAGTTATTGCTTTTCTCGCACTTTGCCTGTTTTGCGGGTGCAAAAAAGAAAACGAGACGACCAATGCTGTTGTCGGAAAATGGGCTTGGTTCAAATCTTCGGCATGGACCACCGCTACCCCACAAAGCACGGGGCAAACATGGGAACTGATCTTTAACCGGAATATGACATGCTCACAAACAGGAACTCATCTTCCTCCTAAAAATGGCACCTATACGGTAACCAGCGACAGTTTAAAGATCACGTTTACCGGGGATAGTTATGTCACAAGATTTGCTATTCTACCTTCACACGCAGATACACTGATCCTCGATGCAGGATCATTTGTTGACGGCCCTGTTCATTCATTCGTAAGAATCAACTGATAGTTCATATCAGCCAAATTCCTTGATATCCCGCATTAATTGTAAAGCAATATTATTCGCTGTTGTCTCAAAATCACTTTCGGCATAAATACGGATGATCGGCTCCGTGTTGGATGTGCGGAGATGCACCCAGTCATTATTGAATTCGATCTTCAACCCATCTTCGGTATTGATAGGGTTTTTGTGGTATTTCGTTTTGATCTTTTCAAAAATATCCTTCACATTGGTTCCGTTCTGTCCTGCCGATGGCAATTCGATCTTGTTCTTGGAAATAAAATAATCGGGATAAATATTACGTAAGGACTTCATTCCCTTTTTATGTTCAGCCAGGTGGCTTAAGAATAAACCAATACCTATCAGTGCATCGCGACCATAATGAAAATCTGGAACGATAATGCCGCCATTACCTTCACCCCCGATCACCGCATCCACTTCCTTCATTTTTTTCACCACGTTCACCTCTCCTACTGCAGAGGGAAAATATTCCCCATCATTTTTCAGCGTGATCTCTTTAAGCGCTTTCGTGCTGCTCATGTTGCTGACAGTATTACCTTTTTTCTTCTTTAAGATATAATCAGCTACTGCCACCAGTGTATATTCTTCGCCAAACATAGCTCCATCTTCACAAACAAAACATAAACGATCCACATCAGGATCAACAGCAATTCCCAAATGCGCTTTTTGCTGCACCACTTCACTGCTTAATTGTGAAAGATGTTCGGGCAGCGGCTCAGGGTTATGTGCAAATTTTCCATTCACTTCTGCGTTTAACACCACGATATCCGTTACACCTAATGCTCTTAATAATGCCGGCACATAAATAGCGCCGGTGGAATTGATCGCATCTACCACCACTTTCAGCTCCAGTTTGGCTATAGCTTTCGCATTGACCAATGGATATTTTACAACTGCTTCTATATGTTTTTGCAAATAGCTGTTCTCGATCTTTACCGTTCCCAGCTTATCTACTGTGGTGAACGAAAATTCTTCTTTAGCCGCTAGCTCCAGCACTTGCGTCCCTGTTTCCGCGGAAATAAACTCGCCTTCACTATTCAACAATTTCAATGCGTTCCATTCTTTGGGATTATGGCTGGCAGTAAGAATAATACCCCCATCAGCTTTTTCCATTTTCACGGCCACTTCAACCGTGGGTGTAGTGGAAAGACCGAGGTCAATCACATCAATGCCTAAACCGGTCAATGTATTCATCACCAGGCTTTGGATCATCTCGCCGCTGATGCGCCCATCGCGACCCACAACGATTTTTGCTGATTTCTTTCCTTCGCTGATAATAGTGCCGAAAGCGGCTGTGAATTTTACCACGTCAACAGGGGTGAGATTATCGCCCGGTTTGCCGCCGATCGTTCCCCTGATCCCTGATATGCTCTTGATCAATGCCACAGATAAATAAAGGTTTATTGGTTAATTGAGGACTGCAAAAATACGGGTTTAGGGCCAAGGAGGCTATACTAAAATCATTCCGTTTGAGAGCTATAACATAGCGCTTACCTTTGCTGCATGGCCGGACAGGATTGGTATAAAGACTGGTTTAATTCCCCCTTCTATCATAAATTATATTTTGAACGGGATGAAAATGAAGCCGAAACTTTTATTAAACAATTGATTGAGCACCTGTCGGCTAAACCCGGCAGCCGGATGCTTGATATAGCCTGTGGCAAGGGCCGGCATAGCAAGATTCTTGCTTCCATGGGGTTTGAAGTGGTGGGCATCGATATTTCTCCCAACAGCATTGCGGTTGCCAAACAGTTTGAAAAAGACAACCTGAGCTTTTTTATTCATGATATGCGCCTCCCCTTCTGGAGCAATTACTATCATTATGCGTTTAATTTTTTTACCAGTTTCGGTTATTTTAAAACAAGACGCGAGCATGATGACGCTATTCGCACTATTGCCCGCAGTCTGCAACCATGTGGC
>DASVNY010000073.1:0-22718 GCA_036383615.1 Chitinophagaceae bacterium | reverse complement strand
CGTCCCCAAAAATCAATTTTTTTACCAACAGCCTCATCTGGTTTATTCAAACCTAACTGCTCGAACCCTTTTTTATTAAATATAACAGCGCTATCATCGGTTCCAAATTCCCTGGAAAAATAGCGGCCCGCAATTAATTTTATCCCATATTGCCCGAGGTATTCATGATCCGTTCCAATTACACGGTACTGCTTTTGTGTTGACAGATCCGATCCTACCAATTTTATTCCTCCCGCATTCCAATCAACCGGCTGACCCGGAATGCTTGTTGATATAACAGCACCTTTTATTCCTGATTGCTGATCCAATGCGTCTTTGAAAGCCGACATATTCTGAACATAGGTTGAGTCGGTAAAAACAAGTGGAGGTCTTACCACCAATGTCTGATCAATATTAATACCCAATGATTGCTTACGCATGTATTGTATCTGCTGATAAACCACCAATGTTCCGATTAATAAAAACAAGGAGGCGGTGAATTGAAATACAACCAACCCTTTTCTTAGTAAAGCGCCCTTTGTAGTAGCTATCATTTTTCCTTTTAATACTTCAATGGGTTTGAAACCTGACAATACAAAAGCAGGATAAAGCCCGGAAAAAAATACGCCGATGCAAAACAATCCGGCAAGGCTGAGCCAAAACCCGCTTTTACTGAAAAGAGAAAATGAAAGTTCCTGTCCTGAAAGCTTATTGAATGCCGGTATCGCTACACTTACAATGGCTAATGCAAGCACCAAAGCAAAAGCATTGAGTAATGCCGATTCAGATAAAAATTGAATGATGAGTTGCTTGCGTTGCGAACCAACAGTTTTTCGGATGCCCACTTCTTTGGCCCTGTTCACTGCACGGGCGGTAGCCAGGTTGATATAATTGACCCATGCGATTACCACGATAAAAAAAGCTATGCCTAATAAAAGATAAGTCGTCTTACCATCGCCGTTAGGCCCTGGTTCACCCATATAATGGGAATTGAGATGGATACCTGATAACGGGTCCAGGTGATAAATGGCGGCCGAATTATCTCTCTTCAGTTCCTCTCCTGCTAATTTGTCAACGACCGATACAAATTTCTTTTCTACGATGGCGGGATCAGCACCCTCTTTCAATAAAAGATAGGTGAGACAGCCATCCCAGAACCATGCTGTTTCCGGGTCATTATCCGGTGCATTTAATTTTATGTATGTGGGATACGAAAGCAGTATCTCCGGTTTCAGTTGCGTATTGACCGGTGCATCTTTAAATACTGCACTGACAGTGTAGGTTCTTCTGCGGTTCAACGTTAATTCTTTTCCTACTACATCAGTCGTTCCATACACAGTACGGGCAGTTGTTTCAGAGATCGCCGCAGTAAATGGTTCGGTCAATGCTTTTTCTTTACTGCCTGCTATTAATGGGTAAGTGAAAACCGTAAAAAAAGAATTAGTAGCATAAGCTACTTTGTTGAGCTTGACCGGCTCTCCATTGACCTCGGTAATGGCAAAATCACGCTGAACGATCTTTACATACTCCTCGATCTCGGGGATAGCATCTTTAAATGAGTTGCCAGCAGCAAATGCGCCGGCGGCCCATTGCGTGCTTAACTTCCCGTCATTATACCTGTCTTGCTGCACACGATAGATCCGGTCCTTTTTATCATGGAAATTCTCATAGCTTAATTCAAAGGATACATATTGCAGGATCAGCAAACAGGCGGCAACACCAATGGCCAGGCCAACTATATTGATACCCGAATATCCTTTTTGTCGTATGATATTCCTCCACGCAACTTTGAAATAGTTTTTTATCATGGCTTTCTTTTTACTCTGTTCTTAATGATTTAACCGGGTTTGTAATGGCCGCTTTGACCGCATGAACACTTACTGTGACAATAGCCACGAGCAAGGTGATCATACCGGCGAGAATAAAAAACAAAACTGAAATATTGATCCGGTACGAAAAATCTTCCAACCATCTTGTCATCGCCCACCAGGCAACCGGCGAAGCGATCAGCATGGAAATGACCACTAATGCAACAAACTCTTTTGATATCAGGGCAACAATACCTGTAACAGAGGCGCCCAATACTTTTCTAACACCGATCTCTTTGGTTCTTCGCTCCGCGGTAAATGCGGCTAGTCCAAACAAACCAAGACAGGAAAGAAATATTGCTATGGCGGAAAACAACCAAACCAGGCTTGCTGTTTTGCGATCGGCCCTGTACAATTTCGCAAACTCTTCGTCAAGAAAAGTTGAAACAAATGGCGTGGAGCTGAAAAAACTGCTATATACTTTTTTAGTTGCTTTCTGCGCCTCCATGATCTTTCCCGGTTCTGATTTTACAAGGAAATTGCTATTATAATTATTGTCGTTCCTGATCACTACCGGGCCGATCTTTTCGTGCATGCTTTTGTAATAAAAGTCTTTTACTACACCGATGATCACTCCGGTATCTCCCTGGCAAACGAACCGTTGCCCGATAACAGGCTTACGTATATTAAGCTCTCTTATGGCTGTTTCATTTAAGATCGAATTATGCAGATCGGCCGTATTGCCCGGCTCATACCATCTGCCTTCAGCCATCTCAAGATTCAGCATGGTTTTAAAATCATTATCAGCATAGAAGAACCCGATCCCTGGCATAAATTCTTTGTCCCTGCCATCCCAGTCATTGTTATCTCCGGAAGAATATCCCTGCATATCGATAACACTACCCTGGTTCAGGCAGCTTACTTCTTTTATGGACGATTCCTTAAGTAATTCTGCTTTTATAGCATTAAGAAACTGGCTTCTCGTTCCTTCGTCCTCATATTTTGAAAGTAACTTATAGGGTATATTAAAAGACAGTACCTGCGATTTGTCATAGGTCGAATTCTGCGAATTAATAAACTTCAATTGCCGGTAAATGACAATCGTGCCGATAATGAGAACAATGGCAATAGTAAATTGTGTAACGACCAGCCCTTTTCGCAACGTCGCATCTTTTATCTTAAGCGCATTAAAGCCCCTGAATATAGCAATGGGTTTAAAGGAAGAGAGTAATAGGGCGGGATAAATACTGGTTAACAGTACAGATGCCAGGAATGTTCCTCCCACAATCATCCAGAACCATTTCTCTGTAAATGAAAGAACAAAGTTCTTTTCGGTAAACTGGTTGAAGGAGGGTAATACAAGTTTTACAATCAGCATGGTTATAACTACTGCTATAAAGCTGACAATAACTGATTCGATCACAAATTGAAAAAACAACTGCCCCCTGCCCGCGCCTGTAATTTTCTTAATGCTCACTTCTTTAGCCCGTAAAGATGCTCTTGCGGTTACAAGGTTCACATAATTAATACACGCGATAAGCAGTAATAAAACACCGAGGATAGAGAAAACAATAACCACATTTTTATTCCCATGCTCCATTACTGAACTCTGAAGATCATTTTCAAAGTGCATATCGGCAAGGCTGATAAGACCCGTTTTTATGTTATCGCTCTTTTTATTCTCGCTTAATATAGACGTGATCTTTGCCGGAAGATCTTTTACAATTGCCTGGGGGCGGAGCTTGACAAATGTGATATAATTAAAATTCCCCCAACTCTCATCATTCTTCAGATTGGATGGATTGGCGAGCCATGCCGCCTGCGGGATCAGCACATCATATTGAAAACTTGAATAGGATGGAATATCTTTTACAACAGCCCGCACTTCATAATCAAGCGTATCGATCCGGATGGTTTTGCCGATCGGGTCATCATTACCAAAATACTTTTCCGCTTTCGATTCAGTCAGCACCAGGCTAAAAGGATGAGCATTAAAAGATGCCGCACTCCCTCTTACAAAATCATAATCGAAAACAGAGAACCACTGGCTGTCAACATAAGCACATTGGGTCTCTTTTATAAATTCTCCTTTAATATTAAAATGCGTGTTGCCCCAGTACAATGGTTTTACACGGGTAACAGCCAGCACTTCCGGTAGCTTTTTTTCCATTTCGCTACCCAACAGGTAAGGGCTGTTTTCCCATACCCATGTGCTTTTGTTGTCAATAGCCACATAGTTTTTAAGCCTGTAAATATTTTTGGCATCCTTATGATACCTGTCAAAACTCACTTCATTCGTCACCCACATAAAGATCAGCAGCGATGCAGCCATGCCGATCGATAAGCCTGAAATATTTATCACACTATTCAGCCTGTGACGTAACAAACTTTGCCAGGCTATTTTGAAATAATGTTTAATCATGTTTTTATTTTTTCGGGTTGGGATAAATCTTTATCTCCCCGCGCATCTATTCTGTTCGTAAGCTCTTCACCCCGACATAACCGGGGGCCCGTCACTACTCACTCCGTTCGTAGTGACTTCACGGGGTTAGCAATTCCTGCTTTCACTGCCTGGAAGCCAATAGTAATAAAGGCGATCACCGCAGCCATTAACCCGGCTATAATGAATATCCACCAGCCGATAGATATGCGATAAGCAAAATCCTGTAACCATTTATGCATAAAATACCAGGCTAAGGGTGCTGCCACGATCAATGCCAATACAACCAGCTTTAAAAAATCTTTTGACAACATCCCGACAATACCGGGTAATGATGCACCCAATACTTTGCGGATGCCGATCTCCTTAGTGCGATTAACAGCTGCTAAAGCGGCGAGACCAAATAATCCCAAACAGGCAAGAAAAATAGAAATGCCCGCTGCCCAACCTATAATGCTGCTCCATCTTTGCTCGGCTTTATAAAAGGCATTCAGCTTTTCATCCAAAAAACTATACTTGAATGGAAGATCAGGAACAACAGTCGTCCATGCTTTTTGCATAGCTCCCAATACAGGTGCGGGGCTACCGGCTTTTATCCGTACAAAAAATTTAAACGGTGAATAATCCGAAAACTGGTGAAATAGCTGTGGCATCAGTGGTTCTTTAAAAGGACGGAAATGAAAATCTTTCACTACCCCGATCACTACCGGTAGTTTTTCTGCCGGCCCTTCTTCAAAATAACCTTTGAGCACCTGGCCCACTGCATTGTCGAGTGTCCATCCAAAATCTTTTACCATTGATTCATTAACGATCACGGAACGGATCGTGTCTTCAGCAAACCTGGAATCAAAGTTTCTTCCTCTCAGCAATTGCATGCCCAATACTTTCAGGTAATCATTGTCGATATAATACTCAAACACCTGTTTCTGATCGCCGTTGTATTCAAACCCCGAACGGCTCCAGCCTGTTCCTTCGCCCAATCCCAATTCGGCGCTTGCCACACCTTCCACGTCGGCTCTTGAAAGAATAGCTTGCTTAAATAAAGGATAAATTTCTTTTCCCTTTGTTTCACTCGCATCAACCACAATCACGTTTTCCTTATTAAACCCAGGGTTCTTACTGGACATGTAATTGGTTTGCTCGAGAATGATCATCGTACAAATGATAAGACCCACCGATAATGCGAATTGCGCAGTGACCAATGATTTAGTAAAAAGATTTGCGCCATTTACTTTGATCTTACTTTTTAATACTTCGATAGGCCGGAAACCAGACAATATCAATGCAGGATAGCTACCCGCCAGCAATCCAACCAGCAGTGTAAGTGCTGCCAGCATCCAGGTTAATTCGGGATAAAGCGCAAACGAAAATGTCAGCTCCCTGCCCGAGAGATCATTGAAATAAGGCAATAATATTTTTGCCAGCAATAAACCTAAAGCAGCTGAAAGTACGCTTAGCAAAATGGCCTCTGACAAAAATTGAAAAGCCAGTTGTTTTCTTTCACCTCCTATCACTTTTCTCACTCCCACCTCCTTTGCTCTTCTTGCTGAACGACCAATAGCCAATGTGGTGAAGTTGATACAGGCAATTAATAACACACCAGCCGCGATGCTCAGCAATATCCAGATCGTTTTAGGGTTTATACTCTCTACTGCTCCACCATAAATTTTTGTATCCGTATGCATGGCCCGCAATGGCTGCATAGCATATCGAACCGGCGGTGCTGTGCCATTCCATTTAAAACCACCTTCTTTTAATTCCTTTTCTTCTTCCGGGTAAAACTTATGACGGAACGCTGCCAGCTTAGCCATATCATTCATCAAACCGCTACCTTCTTTTAGTTGAACAAAAGTTTGGTAGGCTGATCTTTTCCAATTGTTGACCCCTCTTTTGCCGGAGTTCGTTGTTTCCATATAATTGAAATTTCCCAGCAACTGGAAACTGATAGAAGAATTGGCAGGAATATTTTCTGTTACGGCACTAATAGTAAATGGAACGAAAGCATCCTCTACTTTTATTTCAATAGTGCGGCCAACAACATTGTCTGTTCCAAATAATTCTTTAGCCTTTGCTTTGGTCAACACAATATCCTGCAGACCACCCAGCGCTGTTTTACTGTTGCCATATACTAACGGGAAAGAAAAAACTTCAAATACCTGGGGATCGGCATAAGTCACAGGCATACGCAGCACTTTATTATCTGCTCTTACAAAACTTTCGCCCCATCCTTCACGAAACCGTACATAGTTGACCACTTCCGGGAAATCTGCTTTCATGGCAGGGCCAAGTGGCGATGGCAGGTAAGGATCTCCTTCCGGTTTCTCTCCATTCATCGCTTCTGTCCACCGATACATCCGGTAAATATTATCTGCATTGGAATGAAAGCGATCAAAGTTGAATTCATTCACTGCATACAAAAGAAATAATGTAAAACAAGCGATACCGATAGACAGTCCTGAAATATTTATAAAGGACAATATCTTTTGCCGGCTGAGGTTGCGAAATGCTATCTTAAAATAATGTTTGACCATGATTTTACTTTTATTCGGTTTTCAATGATTTGACCGGGCTTGTGAATGCCGCTTTGATTGCCTGGAAGCTCACTGTTATTAATGTGATCCCAAGCGCCGCGACAATCGCAATACCGAAAATCCACCAGCTTATATTAACCCTATAGGGAAAATCCTGCAACCATTTGTTCATTGCCCACCATGCAAGCGGAACGGCAATTACGGATGATATCAAAACCAGCAACAGGAAATTCTTAGATAAGAGTCCAACTATATTAAGAGCGTTTGCGCCCAATACTTTCCTGATCCCTAACTCCTTTGTTCTTTGTTCGGCGCTAAATGCAGCTAACCCAAACAATCCCATGCATCCAACAACGATGGCCATGACAGTGAATATCCAAAGCAGGTCGCTCAATTTTGTTTCTGCTTTATACATAGCGCCATATGTTTCATCCATGAATTTGTAATTCAATGGAAAGCCGGGCACCTGCTTATTCCAAACCTCCCTTATATATGCAATCGTGCTCCCAATGCCTGCTGCTTTTAATTTAACAGCCACAGCATATTGAACCTGTGGATATATATGTATAACTGATGGAGTAACTTTTTCATGCAAGCTTTTATAATGAAAATCCTGCACCACTCCAATGATCCTTCCTCTCTTAACCGGGTTGGCCTTATCCTGCGGCGCCCATTCATCCCAGGCCAATCTTTGACCCAGCGCTTTTTCAGGAGTTCCAAAGCCCCATTCTTTTACTGCTGCTTCATTGATGAGAAAGGCCTCCTTTTCATCCGTTGCCATTTCTTTAGAAAAATCCCTGCCGGCCACAATGCGCAAGCCCAGCGTTTTTACATATTCATGATCGGCGATAAATACATTGGCGGACCGGTCCTTTTCGCCATCACTTCCATAAGTTTTTACGCCATCACCAGCAAACCGATCGCCGGGCAAGCCATAGCCTGATGTAACAGAAACTATATTGGAGTTTTTCTTTAATTCTGTTTTGAACGTTTCAAGATTTCTTTCCAGGTCATCCCTTACCTGGAAATAAACAACCTGGTCCTTACTAAAACCAATATCCTTGTCATTCAAATATTGTGTTTGGCGATAAACAACGGTGGTAGCCACAATCAATAGCACGGAAAGAAAAAATTGGATTCCCACCAGGGCATGCCTTAACCATGCCCCTCCGTCTGTGCCGATCATCTTCATGTTCTTCAAAATTCTTATTGGCTGAAAGCCCGATAGCACCAATGCGGGATAAAGACCTGCCAGCACACCGATAACTATTCCCGATCCAAGAATGATCATAGCAAGAACCGGATTGGAAAAGAGATCAAATACAATGGATTTGCCTGTAAATTGATTGAGTACCGGGATGATTAAAAATGTAGCCGCAACCGAAATTATCATCGCCATCACAGCAAGCATGACAGTTTCGCCGATAAATTGAATGATCAATTGTTTTCTTTCAGCACCGACCACTTTTCTTACACCAATCTCTTTCGCCCTCCTGAATGATCTTGCTGTGGCAAGGTTTACAAAATTGAAACAGGCGATCACCAAAACAAATAAAGCAATAATCGTTAACGCTCTTACATACGTTTGATTACCACGAACAGCATTATCATATATAAAATCAGCAGAGTGGAGATGTATGTCTCCTACTGGTTGAAATAAAGGAAGAAACGTTGAACCGGCCTGTGTCAGCGTAGGAAAGATTTCTTTCCTCACATGCGCCTGTAATTTATCCTGCAACTGCTGAGCATTTACTCCAGGCTTTAGTCATACATACGTATAAAACTGGTGCCATGTCCATTTTTCCATCCTTTCTTTCGGGATGCGGGCCGATGGTAATGACATCAGGTAGTTAAAATCAAGGTGAAAATGAGCAGGTATTTTTGCCAGCACACCTTTAACAGCAAAGCTGTCTTTATCAATTATAATAATTTTATTAAGCGGGTCCTCATTATTGAAATATCTTTTTGCAAGATCCTCGGTAAGCACAATAGTATTGGGCGCAGTAAGTGCAGTACCCGGATCTCCGCTTTTAAATTTTAAGGAGAACATATTAAAAAATGAGGATTCAACAAACCATCCCTTGTCCTCATAATTTCTTTGCTCATCTTTCTCCATCAAAAATTTGTCGTCCGACATCAATATGCGCAGCGTAAGATCAACTTCCGGGTATGTGTTCTTTAAATAAGTGGCAAAAGCAGGTGGAGAAATAGCGGCGTGAGTAATATTGCCGTTGTCATTTCTTTCTTCATAAATACGAAAAATATTCTCGTTGCCAGGAATGCTTTTATCATACTGCCGATCATCCCATACAAACAGGCCGATCACCAAACAACCTATCATCCCGATCGTAAGGCTGGAAATATTGATGATAGCAAAACCCTTGTACCGAAGCAGGTTCCTGATCGCTGTTTTAAAATAGTTTCTGAACATGATCCAGTTTTTATTCTGTTCTCAAACTTTTTACCCCGAAATAATCGGGACTCACTCCGTTCGTAATGACTTCACGGGGTTGGTAATCGCCGCTTTAATAGATTGAAAGCTCACCGTTAGCAAGGCGATCAATAACGCCGCCACAGCAGCAGCCACAAACACCCACCATTCTATATTGATACGATAAGCAAAATCCTGCAGCCATTTGTTCAATGCCCACCAGGAAATAGGAAAAGCAATGAATGCTGCAATGATCACCAACAACATAAATTCTTTTGACAAAAGACCGACAAGCGTTTTTACATCAGCGCCGAGCACTTTACGAATACCGATCTCTTTTGTTCTTCTTGCCACCACCAATGTGGCCAATCCAAACAATCCCATGCAGGCAATAAAAATGGAAAGCACAGAAGCAATGCGAACAACTTTACCAAGCCGTTGCTCTTCGCCATACATAGCATTGAGTGATTCATCCAAAAAACGATATTCAAAATCCTGGTCACTGGCAACCATTTTCCAGGCCGATTGCAATGAAGCAACCTGGTCCTGCAGGTTGCCTGCTTTTAATTTTACGCTGATCCGGGGTTGCGGAGCAAAAACGATACTTACATCATCCGAATGCCTGAACATCGAATCTGGCCGCAGCACCAATGCCACCGGTTGGATTTTATTATGCAGCGATTCAAAATGAAAATCTTTAACAACGCCTATTACCTGTTGCTGATAGCGTCCCGGTAATTTTTTGCCTATCGGATCGGTCCATCCATATTCTTTTACCAATGCTTCATTAACGATCATTGATCCCGATATATCCGCGGGATTATCTTTTGAAAAATTTCTCCCGGCAACAAGGGCAAGATCCATGGTATTGACAAAATCAGCATCTACCGCGTTCATCCGGAAGTTGCGATAGATCTTTTGATCATCCTCGTAGCCAAGATTGGCCCAACCTGGTTCGGCAAAACTGAAAATACTTGTGCTTGCGGCGATCACTTGCGGGTTCTTTGCAATTTCTGCTCTGAACCGTTCTGCTAATGGATATCCTTCTGCTCTTGATTTATTGGTAGGAATTACAACAACATGCTCTTTGTTATAACCAAGATTCTTATTGCGTAAAAAATTTAATTGCTGCCCAACCACAATGGTCCCGATGATCATCATGATCGAAGCAACAAACTGGCCGGCTATTAATCCCTTACGAAACAGGCCCATTCCCGCTGCAGTTTGTACGCGACCCTTTAAAACTCTTACCGGCGAAAAACCGGAAAGCACAATGGCGGGATAGATACCGGCGATCAACCCGGCGAGTATGATAACAGTGGCAAAAAATAAAACGGTAGTGCCATTAAATGCAAGTTCCAGTTCTTTATTGGCGATAGCATTAAATGGTTTGATCAAAAGAAAAGAAAGACCAATTGCCAGCACGCATGAAATAAGAACTGTCAACAAGGCTTCGCCCCAAAACTGCCGGACCAGTTGCGGCCGTTCAGCTCCCATTACTTTTCTCACTCCCACTTCCAATGCTCTCGTGGTGGAGCGGCCAATAGAAAGCGTAACGAAATTGATGCAGGCAATGAGTAAGATCAAAATACCGATCGTTGCCAGTATATAAGCGTAAGCAGGATCACTTACCGCTGAATTACCCGCAGGTAATTTTTTATTCAGGTGTATATCTGTGATCGGTTGAAAATTTACATTGTACACACCCGGCTTATAATTATCACCGGCGATCTTTTTCGCCAGCGCCGGGATCTTTGATTCAAGTGTTTTGTCATTGGCGCCTTCTTTTGCTAACACATAGGTTTCTTCAAATACACTTGTCCATCCCGATGCAATGGCTCTTTGACTAAATAATAAACGGTCATTTGAATGAGGAATAAGCATTCCGAATTGAATGCTCGATTCCTGTGGAGCATTTTTGGCAATGCCGGTAACGGTGAATAGCTTTTTCTCATTACCCAATTGCAGTTCAAGTCCTCTTCCCATAGCATCCTGCTGGCCAAAATACTTTTTCGCCATCTTTTCTGAAAGAACGATCGAATTGCTATTGGGAAATACAGCCCCTGCGTTGCCATTGGAAAGCGTAAAATCAAAGAATTGAAAAAAATTGGAGTCAACCATATTCACCGCTTCGTTGAAACGGTTGTTCTGGTGCTGCACCAATGTATTGAAAGCATAAACCCTGCAATAAGATTCGGTTTCAGGAATATTCGCCTGCAATGCCGGCCCCAGTGGTATCGGCGTAAGTGTGTTGGTAAAAGTTTGCCCCTCATACTTTTCATGCAACCATGCCCTGTATATCCTGCCGGAGTTAGCATGAAAACGGTCATAGCTCCATTCGCTTTTCACAAAGAGCATAATAAGAATACAGCAGGTGATACCAATGGCAAGCCCCAGGATGTTGATAGTTGTGTATCCCTTATTACGCAACAGGTATCGTAACGCTACTTTGAAATAGTTTCTTAACATAACAAAGAGTTTATTCGGTTCGAAGTGATTTAACGGGATTGGCCAATGCAGCTTTAATAGCCTGGAAACTCACAGTGATCAATGCTATGAATAAAGCGATCATAGCAGCGAGCAGGAATATCCACCAGCCAATATTTACCCTGAATGCAAAATCCTGTAACCATTTATGCATGAACCACCATGCCAATGGAAATGCTACCACTGCCGAAATGATCACGAGTTTTAAAAAGTCTTTTGATAACATGGCAGTAATATTTCCCACTGTAGCACCAAGCACTTTTCTCACGCCGATTTCTTTAGTGCGTTGTTCAGCCATATAGGTAGCTAAACCAAACAATCCCAAACAAGCGATGAGTATGGCCAGTACCGAAAAAACCAAAGCGATCTTTCCTACACGCATTTCATTCGAGTACATGCTGTTGAATGAATCATTTAAAAACCGGTAGCTGAATGGTATTTGTGGCGCCATCGCTTTCCATTTTGTCTCGGCCTGTTGCAATATCCCGGGTATTTTATCTGCTTTTACTTTGAAAGAAGCCAGGCCTGTGCTCCGTCTCAATTGCATGCAAAGAGGACCAATATTCCTGCGTAGCGATTCAAAATGAAAATTCTTTACCACGCCGATAATGGTATAAGGAATAGTTTCTTTGGTTTGATGGCCAATCACTGCATATATTTTTTTGCCAACCGGGTCATCGTATCCAAGAAGGCCAGCCGTTGTTTCGTTAATGATCATCGCAGCTGAATCGGAACCAAAGTCCCTGGAAAAATTCCGGCCCTTTATCACTTCCATGCCCAATGTTGGAATGTAATCATGATCCACGGACCAGTTTTGCATATTGAGACCACTCTTGCTATCCAGCACCGATTCTTTGGAAAATGTATTATCACTCCGGCTGGAATTGCTCACCGGCAAATAGGAGCTAAAGGTGCTGCTGACAACACCGGGCATTTGTGATAATTCGTTTTTATAAGCATTGCGCCCGGCGCCTAACGCATAAGCGTTGTTAATGATCAGCACCTGGTCCTTATTAAAACCAAGATTTTTTGTTTGAATAAAATTGATCTGCCGGTAAACAACTACTGTTCCAATTATCAAAATAATAGAAACAGTAAACTGGATGACAACTAATACACTTCTCAAACCACCGCTTTTACTGCCCATATTCAATTTTCCTTTCAACACTTCGATTGGTCTGAATCCCGAAAGGAAAAAAGCGGGGTAACTTCCTGCCAGCAATCCAACCACAAAAGGCAAAGCGATCAATAAAGGCAGCAATAGCGGTGAAAAAATATCCCGCAAACTCAGTGATTTGGCAGCTATATCATTGAATAGTGGCAAAACAAAAAACGCGATCAGCAAGGCAAGCACCAATGAAATAACAGACATCAATGTTGACTCGGAAAGAAACTGGAGAACCAATCTCTTTTTTTCTGTACCGAGCACTTTACGAATCCCCACTTCTTTTGCCCGGTTAGCAGAGCGGGCCGTAGTGAGATTCATAAAATTGATGCAGGCGATAATGAGTATGAACAATGCTATGGCGGAGAAAATATAGACGTACTGGATATTGCCGCTGGCGGTGATCTCAAATTGCCTGTCAGAATATAAATGGATCTTTGTTAGTGGCGTCATTGAATATACCAGCTTGTTACCTGTTTTTTCAAAATCCTTGAGATTGGTAATATTCATCATGTGCTTCACTTCAGGAAGTATATAATTTTCGGTGTACTGGGTGAATAAGCGATCGAACTCGGCAGGGTCCGCATCTTTTTGCAACAGGAGATAAGTATGAAAATTATGGCTGGAAAATCTTCCCCATTCATAGTCTGCATTCTCCATGGAGAAAAAAAAGTCAAACCGGAAATGTGAGTTTTGCGGCAGGTCTTTTATTACGGCTGTCACTTTATATACAGTACTCGAATCATCATCTGTTTCAAGCGTTCTTCCAATAACATCGGTTGTTCCAAAATATTTCAACGCGGCGGTTCTTGTCAGCACAACAGAGTTGGGATCATTGAGCGCTGTTTTTGTATCGCCTGCTATGGCGGGCAATGTAAATACATCAAACAATGTTGAATCGGCATGCGCCACATTGTCTTCATTGATGAACTCATTCCCCTTCCTGATAAGTTTAGAACCATTCGAATTGTAAATACGGGCATACTGCTCCACCTGGGGATAATCTTTTTTCAGGGTAGCCCCCATCATATCTGATGTAACAGGCAGGCGTTGCTCCGTTCCACCAAAAAGGATATCCGAATTGATACGATAGATACGATCTGCTTTTTTATTGAAGCGATCATAACTTAATTCATTCAACACGTATAGAGCGATCAATAAAAAACAGGCCAGCCCAATGGCAAGACCTGCAATATTGATCAGTGAAAAGGTTCTATTCTTAACGAGGTTTCTCCATGCTACTTTCAGATAGTTCCTTAGCATAACAAAAGTTTATTCGGTTCTCAATGATTTAACAGGGTTGGCAACTGCCGTTTTGATAGCCTGGAAACTGATAGTAGCCAAAGCAATCACGGTAGCCAATAGGCCTGCCAGTAAAAAGATCCACCATGGCATACTGATACGATAAGCAAAATCTTCGAGCCATTTGTTCATGACAAATCCCGCTACCACAAATGCAAGAATGGCCGCAATGGCAACGAGCAACAAAAAGTTCTTTGATAAAAGTGTTACGATCGTTTTGATATCGGCGCCCAATACTTTGCGGATGCCTATTTCTTTAACCCGTTGTGATATGGCAAAAGCTGACAGACCATACAAACCGAGACAGGCAATTAAAATGGCGATAAAGGCAAACGTGGTAAATAATTTTTTCTGCCGATCCTCCGCGGAATAGAGCCGGGCAAAACTCTCGTCCATAAAATTGAACTGGTAAGGTGACTCCGGTGCAAAACTCTTCCATGTTTTTTCTACATGCGCCAGGGCTGAAGACATATCGGCGCCATCTATTCTCACAGATATTCCGCCATAAGCATTCGCGTTTCTTGGAATGAAAAAGACCATGGGAACGATGCGCTGGTGCAATGATTCAAAATGAAAATCTTTGAATACACCGATCAATTTTCCATTACGACTGCCATAGCCGAAATTTTTACCTACCGCCTCTTCATTGGTTTTGAAGCCAAGCACTTTGGCTGCCGCTTCATTGATAAGAAAACCAGAAGTATCCAAACTAAACTCTCTTGAGAAATCACGACCCGCTACCATCTTCAATCCATAAGTTGAAATAAAATCCTGGTCAACCACAACATATTTAATCTCGGCAGTAACAGGCGCCATCGTATCACCAGATATCATTCTTACACCCGAATTGTCGAGCAGCCTCCCGGAAGGGATGCGGGATGATCGCCCTGCATTTTTAATATTGGAATTAGTTAGTAATTCTGTTCTGAATGCATCGAACTTATCATTCAGATCGGTGACATAAGGCATCGTGATGATATGCTCCTTATCAAAACCCAGCGATTTCTTTTGCATATACCGCATCTGTGTAAATACGATACCCGTAGCAATGATCAGGATAATGGAAACAGTGAATTGTAATACAACCAAAACTTTGCGGAAAGAAATATTGCTTTTGCCTGTCCTGAAAATTCCTTTCAGCACCCAGATCGGTTTAAAAGAAGACATGAACAGGGAAGGATATAATCCCGAGAGAACACCTACAACAAATGGCGCCAGCAATATGGGCAATATGATTTGCCATTTTAATAAAGCACTCATGGAAAGATGCTGGCCCGACAGATCATTCATCCAGGGAAGCAGCAAAGCCGTTAATCCAAATGCCAGTATCATAGCGATCCACGTTACCAATACCGATTCGCTAAGAAATTGCAGCATGATCTGTTTTCTTTCTGCTCCCACTACTTTCCTTACCCCGATCTCTCTTGCACGAAGCGCGGATCTTGCCGTGGAGAGATTCATATAATTGATACAGGCGATCAGTAAAATGAACAGGGCGATCACGGAAAAAATATAGACCCGTTTGATATCTCCATTCTCTTCTGCTTCATAATCTGTGTGCGAACGAAGATGTATATCCGTTAATTTCTGCAGCGCCAGTGATGTCCCTTTTGAAGATTTGAATTTGGCATTGTCAGGTATCGGCATATTGCGATCAATAAAAGCCGGGAACTGCGTTTCCAGTTTTTTAGGGTCATAATGCTGGGGCAGGCGTATGTAGGTAAAAAAAGAATTGTTGCTAAAACTTGTCCGCAGGTTTTCTTTACCATAAATAAGTGTATCATCCAGTGTTTTGAAAGATGCCAGTATTTCAGGATGGAAATGAGTGTTGGATGGAAAAGCTTTATAGATCCCTGTTACTTTGAAATCGATAAAACCACCGACATTGATCTTAATGACCTTGTTTACCGGATCCTCATTACCAAAATATTTTTTTGCCGTTTCTTCCTCCATCACCACACAATACGGATCAGCTAATGCCTTTTTGGGGTTTCCTTTCAACACATCAGCCTTAAAAAATTCAAAGAATTTATCATCGGCGCAATACATATTGGACTCGGTGATGATATTATCCTCGTACTTTACTGCAGTTTGGTTAAGCTGCAAGGTTCTTGTCATGCTCTCGATCTCTTTGAAATCATTCAATAACAAAGGACCAAAGGCAGGACCGATCGTACTTAATAAAAGATTCTGCGCGCCCGTTTCAGGATTATTAAAACTCCGGGAGATGCGATACACACGGTCAGCATTGGGTTGATACTTATCATAACTCGTTTCATTCTGCACCCATAACATGATAAGCATGCACACGGCAAGACCCAGCGCCAGGCCGGTTATATTGATCAGCGAGAACATTTTGTTTTTGACAAGGTTCCGCCACGCTATTTTCAGGTAGTTTCTTATCATAATTATTCGTTTATTCTGTCCGCAATGATTTGACCGGGTTTGCAAGGGCGGTTTTAATTGCCTGGGAACTTACCGTGAGCAATGCTATGAACAAGGCAACGGCTGCCGCGATAGCAAATACCCACCAGTCTATATTTACGCGATAAGCAAAATCCTGCAGCCATTTGTTCATCAGCCACCAGGCAAGTGGTGTGGCTATAAGGATCGCGATGACAACGAGCTTTAAAAAATTTTTAGATAGAAGGGCTACCAATCCATACATACTTGCACCCAAAACTTTTCTCACACCAATTTCTTTGATCCGTTGCTGTGCAGCATAAGTTGATAAACCAAATAGCCCGATACAGGCAAGTAATATGGCAAGACTGGCAAAAATGCTAAAGACCTTTCCCGTGCGCAGCTCGCTCGCATAAAGCTTGTCAAAATCTTCATCCAAAAACCTGTATTCAAAAGGACGATGAGGTGCCAGCTCTTTCCATTTTTTCTCCATAAAGGCAATAGTGCCTGTAAGGTTCTTGCCGGATGTTTTAACCAGCATAAAATTTCCCCATCCACCAGGAAATAAAACAAGAGGATCTATCGGGTTGTGTAATGAAGCAAAGTGAAAATCTTTAATAACCGCCTTTACTTCGCCTGGGCGATGAGCGCCGAGGAACATTTTTTTGCCAATGGCTTGCTGAGGGTCCCATCCTAATGCTTTAGCCGCAGATTCATTCAATATATAGTGATAATAACTTTTTGTGTAATCTTCTTTGTTGGCATCCAGTATATCCTGTTTTGTGAAATCAGCTCCGGCGATGATCTTAATATTGTTCACGGTAATGTATTCATCATCTACAGGACATCCCTTTACACTCATTCCCTTGTCTGTTCCAGCACTGTTCATAGAATAGCCACCCTGTATATCCACCGGTGTGCTTTGCGCTTTTGATACGGCCAGCACATTTTCATTTGTTTTTAATTCAGTTTTGAACAGGTCGATCTTTTCAATGATCTTCTGATCAATATTCATCACCATCACATGCTCACGGTCATAGCCCATTTTTTTTGTCTGGATAAAACGCAGTTGCCGCTGAATGATAAATGTTGACACGATCAGGAATATGGAAATGGAGAACTGGAAAACGATCAGTGATTTTCGCAGCCATACTCCCGATGAAGTATTTTTAAATGAGCCTTTTAATACTTTAATGGGCTGGAATTTTGAAAGTATAAGTGCCGGGTAGCTTCCTGCCAATAACGAGATCGTTAAAACGATCCCCGCCGCGATCAATAAAACGGAAGGTTGAAATAATAAAGATGGAGCAAGGCTTTTTTCAGTGAGCCCGTTAAAAGATGGTAAGAGAAAAGCTACCGCAACATAGCTTAGCACTAACGAAACAAACGCAAGGATCAGCGACTCGGTAATGAACTGCCAGAATATTTGTTTACCAAATGCACCGGACACTTTGCGTATGCCTACTTCTTTTGCCCGTTCCATTGACCTGGCTGTACTTAAATTGATATAGGTAAAACAGGCTATGGCCAGTATCAATAATGCAATTGCCGCGATGATATAGATATAAACAATATTGCTATTGGGCTCAAACCCGTCAAATGCAGAATATAAGTGAACACGGGTATAGGGTTCTAATTCAAAATTGATATAAGTGCCGGGATCATAACCCTTTTTTACTTCATCTTGCATAAAAGGGCCGATCTTGCTTTGCAGTGAAGCAATCGATCCTTTATCTTTCAGCAAGAGGTAGGTTGTAAAGTTGGCATCAAAATAAGTTTTCTCCTGTGTTGCATTCAATGAAGAGAAAGAAGCCAGGAAATCAAATTTTATTTGCGAGTTAGAAGGACAGTCTTCTGTTACACCGGTGACCTGGTAATTATCCTGCATGCTGCCCACCTGTATTACCTTACCAACAGGGTCATCATTACCAAAATATTTTTTGGCCGTTGATTCTGTCAGCACCACCATTTTGGGAGATCCCAATACAGTAGCTGCTTTACCACGCAGCAGTTTAAAAGAAAAGATGTTGAAGAAAGTAGAGTCAGCATAGAAAAACTTCTTTTCTGTAAATAACTTGTCTTCATACTTTATGATCCTGCCGGCAGCAGTCATCCTTACACCATCTTCCACTTCGGGAAAATTTCTTTTAAAAGAAGGGAACACTTTTGTGCTGGTGAAGTTGCCCTTGCTCAGTTCGCCTTCACTGAACTTATACTCCATTATCACTCTAGCGATCCTGTCGCCCTTCTCCTGGAATTTATCATAGCTCATCTCATGCTGTATATACAATACCATGAGGATGCAGCAAGTGAGCCCCGCGGTGAGACCCACTATGTTTATTGCAGAAAAAGATTTATTCTTTAATAAACTCCTGAGTGTTGCTTTGAAATAATTTTTAAACATAACAGCATTTATTCCGTTCTTAAACTCTTCACCGGGTTGGCAACAGCGGCACGGAATGCTTTATAGCCAACAGTCACCCACGCAATCACCAGTGAAATAAGGATTGCCAGTATGAAAACACCAGCGCCAATATTGATACGATAAACAAAATCACGCAGCCAGGTATTCATCATAAACCATGCGGCCGGTGCTGCCAGCAGAAAAGCGACTCCAATGAGAATAGTAAATTCTTTTGAAAACAGGTACAGGATATTGCCCACGCTGGCCCCTAATACTTTTCTCACGCCTACTTCTTTTGTTTTTTGTACCACCATGAATGAGATAAGACCATACAATCCCAGGCAACTGATAAAGATGGCGAGCAGGGCGCATACTTTATACATCAGGCTCAATCGTTGTTCCTGTTCATAAAAACGATCAATATTCTCATCAAAAAAAGCGGAGTTATAGACGTATTCGGGATAAAATTTGTCCCAAAGCGCATTGATCTCATCCCTGCTTTTTAAAAGATTTTTACTACTAAGTTTTATCCCGGCTATACCTGCATATTTCTGGTTGGGGAATATGGCTATCGGCACCACCTCTTCCCGCAATGATTGCATTTTAAAATCCTTTACTACACCGATCACAGGTTTGGGTTCACGACCACCCAGGCGAAGCATCTTGCCCACAGCTTCTTCATTGCTTTTGAGGCCGACCTTTTTCACAAATGTTTCATTCACTACAAAACCCCTGGCTGTATCGCTATTATCATAAAACTTACCGGCGGCCAAATGAAGATCATAGGTCTTCAAATAATCTTTATCGCCAAACTTCAGTGTAAGATTAAATTCCCTGTCTTCCATCACATCAAAAGCAAAATTGCTTTGCCAGCTATTGTCGCTGCTTGGCGCATCAAATCCAAAGCTGACGGCTTTTACATCATTGCGTGCAAGCAATTCATTTTTGAATGCCTGCTGCTTCGACCTGCTGGCGCTATCAGAATTTCCCTGGATAAGCAACACCGCTTCTTTATTAAACCCGAGATCCGAGTTTTGTATAAAACTCATCTGGCTGATCGCGATGATCGTTGCTACCACCAACACCTGTGAACAGGCGAATTGTAAAACCACCAACACTCTTCTCAACGATATGCTTCCGACTTTTGTAGTATTGATCTTGTTCTTTATTGCTTCTACCGGTTTGAAACGGCTTAATATAAAAGCAGGATACAAGCCGGAAAGAATGATCGTCGCCAGCATCACAGTCAAAATGAATAGCGCACTCTGAACGGTAAACAGATCGAGCCTGGCCTGCACCACCATTATATATTTGATATAAGGCAGAGCCAGCCATGCAAGTACGGTTGCAAGAAGAGTAGCAGCTAACACTACCGTCGTTGTTTCCGCTAATACCTGCCAGCGCAGCTGCGCTTTACTTCCTCCCATTACTTTTCTCACACCCACTTCTTTGCTCCTGGTTACAGCCAATGCAGTTGACAGGTTGATAAAGTTGATACAGGCCATTACAATAATCAGCAGACCGATAAAACCCAATGTATATAATGACCGCTTGCTGGTGATATGATCACCGTTATTGCTAAAGCGATTGTCGAAATGAATAGCAGAAAGCGGTTGAAGAAAATGTGTTCGCTTTGTGTCCTTATTATTGGTGTTATACTTTTTCTCAAACCCCTGTAAATACGAATTGATATTATCTATACTTGCAGATCCTGGTAATAAAGCATACACCTGGTGATTGCTGGTATTGCTTCCCCAATCATCGAGGGGCCATTCTTTGCCTTCGTGATGCGTCCATCCTTCATAAGAAGCAATAAAACCGAAAGGAAAATCAGTATTGGCAGGCACATCTTCAAAAACAGCAGCGACAGAAAGAATATGATCGTTATTATCAACTTTTAAAAAATTTCCCGCCGCCTGTTGCCAGCTGCCAAAATATTTTTCGGCAACACTACGGCTGAGCACCACATTATTGGGTTCTTTTAAAACATTTTCATTGCCGGAGAGCCATTTCACATCGAAGATCTTCAGCAGTTCAGGTTCTGCATAAAACACACCGGTCTCTTCAATAAATTTTTTATTGTTAGCAGCGCCGGAAGCATCCGTTACTGTTACCTGCACACCATAGCGCTGCATCAATTGCGCAAAGGTTACCTGTGAATGATCCTGTCTTAAAAATTTAATCCCAGGGAAAGGAACACCGCTGCTGTATTGCTCGCCATCCGCGTCAATATCTTTTGTAACAACCTGGTAGATATGATCCTTTTTTGTGTGAAAAGAATCGTAGCTGGTTTCAAATTTTATCACTAAGAAAATAACCCAGCAAACTGCAATCGCCACTGCCAGTCCTGCAATATTCAGCAGCGCATGCTTTTTGTTTCGCCGCAGGTTCCTGAAGGCAGTAATAAAATAGTTTTTAAACATGGCTATACTTTTAATAGAGCTACGAGCTGTGAGCTATGGGCTGCGAGCTGATCGAAGCTTATACCAATATATTTTCAGTCACGGTTTGTCCATCGAGCATACGAATGATGCGGTGGCTATAGCGGGCATCATGTTCCGAGTGGGTCACCATAATGATAGTAGTGCCCTGCTCATTCAGATCGGTCAGCATCTGCATCACTTCACCACCATTATGTGAATCAAGATTTCCGGTAGGCTCATCAGCCAAAATCAATTTAGGTTTATTGACAACCGCTCTCGCCACAGCCACACGTTGCTGCTGTCCACCTGATAATTGCTGGGGATAGTGATTACGGCGGTGCATGATCTGCATCTTATCCAATACTTCTTCTACTCTTTTCTTTCTGTCGGCGCCTTTAACACCTGTATAGATCAGGGGGAGTTCAACATTTTCAAAAACAGTCAGCTCATCGATCAGGTTAAAGCTTTGAAACACGAAACCTATATTTCTTTTACGCAGGTCAGCTCTTTTGCGCTCATTAAAATTTGCTACTTCAATTCCATTAAATACAAAACTTCCCGCATCGGGGTCATCGAGCAAGCCAACAATATTCAGCAGGGTGGATTTACCGCAACCCGAGGGGCCCATGACAGCAACAAATTCACCATCCTTTACTTCAAAGGAAAGTTTGTTCAAGGCTACTGTTTCGACTTCTTCGGTGCGATAGATTTTTTCGAGATTAGAGATCTTGATCATTGTATGTTGTTTAAAGTGATGTACTCAAATGTTGAGGAAGAAATTCAGGGGAGAAAGATCCGGGTTGGATCTTTTTTCTGTTTTCTTATTTTGTTTACAAGCTTCTTTTTTGACAAGAACCATTTTCTTATCACAATTCTTGCCCGCTTGTTTGGCAGAAGAAAGCAGGCTGATGCATATAGCAAAAGCAAATAAATAAACGATCTTCTTTTTCATGGCGTGGTTTTAAGGTCCTCATTTCTTTAATATCAACTCCTGCATGTTCCCATAGTTCTCATAGCTGGATGTAACTACTTTGTCACCGGGCTTCAATCCCTGCAACACTTCATAGAAGTCGGGGTTCTGGCGACCCAATTGTATCTCTACTTTATACGCTACTTTTCCACTCTCACTAAGCTTGAATATCCAGTTGCCACCGGTTTGCTGGAAGAAACCTCCTTTGGGCACAAGCAATGCCTGGGTTTCATCACTCAACGCCAAACGTATTTGCAGAGTTTGACCGCGACGAATTCCCTGTGGCACTTCGCCTTCAAATTCCATATCCACCTGGAAGCGACCACCCGTTACCTGCGTATAAACTTTTTTGATGACCAGCTTATAATCTTTGTT
>DASVNY010000072.1:0-1973 GCA_036383615.1 Chitinophagaceae bacterium | reverse complement strand
ATAGCGATCTTCCTTCCTTCATGAGTTATGATATGGCAGGAAGGACCTATCGCTATTTCAAGGGAGAAGCATTGTACCCATTTGGATATGGCCTGAGTTATACCAATTTTACTTATGGTAATTTACAAGCACCTGTTCAATTAAAGAAAGGCGATACGGCTAAAGTTACAGTAACGGTAAAGAACACAGGTAGTCGTGATGGTGAGGAAGTGGTACAACTTTATGTTTCACATCAAAATGCCAGCGGTAAGGCACCCATTAGATCTTTAAAAGGTTTTCAAAGAATAGCATTGAAAGCTGGTGAAAGCAAAACGGTTTCATTCACGCTTACAGCAGAACAATTTTCATTGGTGAATGAAGAAGGGAAAACGTACCAGCCCACGGGTAAGATTGTAGTAAGCGCAGGCGGTGGTCAACCTGGAGTGAAGATCAAAACAAGTTCTAGTGTTATCTCAAAAACCATCAGCATCCTGTAAATGAAAAAAAACTCGCTGATATTAGTTTTACTGATCACAAGTGTATTGTCAATTGCTCAATACCCCAAAGTGGATATTCCGGGTTCGCAATCAAGAAAGATCTACTCACAGATCGTTAACCAGGAATATGAGTTGCAAATTCTTTTACCTGGTGGTCATGAGAAGAGTAATAAAAAATTCCCGGTGGTTTACCTGATGGATTCGCAATGGGATTTTCCATTGGTAAAATCAATTTACGGGCAGCAATATTATGATGGCTTTATTCCCGAGCTGATAATCGTCGGCATCACATGGGCGGGGTCGAATGCCAATCCTGATAGCCTCAGGGCAAGAGATTACACCCCTACTCATGAAACCCGTTTGAAACAAAGCGGCGGCGCCGATCAGTTTTTTTCCTTTATGAAAAAGGAACTGTTCCCTTTTATGGAAAGCAATTATAAGGCAGATAATAATAACCGGACAATCATGGGTTGTTCTCTTGGCGGATTGGTAACTTTATATGCATTGCTTACACAGTCTGGTATGTTCACCGGGTTTATCGCGGCAAGTCCTGCTATTGGCTGGGACAGGGAGGTACTCTATAAATATGAGAAAGAGTTTTCTCAACAAAAGCATTCAGAACAGTCAAGGGTTTATATGACTATTGGTGATGTGGAAAGAAGTCGCCCTGCTTATGAAAAATTTGCTGCTGTTATGACCGGGAGAAATGATCCATCTGTGTCAGTTATCTCAAAAGTACTGGAGAATACAGGGCATTCAGGTACAAAGAGCGAAACTTACTCAAGAGGCTTGCAATTTGTATTTCAACGTCCTGATCTCTCGCTTGACAATTCAATACTGAAAAAATATACCGGGATTTATGAGTTGAATGATGGTCGCCGCGCAGAAATAATAACAGACGAGAAGAAGTTGGTCATAAATTTTGGAACAAGTAATTCCTTCTGGTTATCTGCTGCAAGCGAAACAGATTTTTATTCTAAGGCAGAATTCCTGAATATTCATTTTAAATTCACCAATAATAATATAGAAGGATTTCAATTGGACCAATATGGTCGTTCACAGTTTGTAAAAAAAATCAACTGATATGAGATCATTATTAATAGTAAGTTTCCTGGCGTTCACCTCTCCCCTGCTTTCGCAGCAGACCGATCAAAAAAAAGCCAAGGATGATTCGCTGAAACCAGCCGTACATCAATGGAGCAAGCTGGAAGCAAAAAAGGAAGACAACAGGATAAGAAGACAAATACTGGATGGCAGCACTACCTCTCTTTCTAATCTTGAAATTCACGCATCTACTCTTGAACCCGGCGACAGCCCTCATCCACCGCATAAACATGATGATATCGAGGAGTTAATTATAATTACGGAAGGAACGGTAAAGATCACGATCGGCGCAGATAGCAAAGTACTTGGTAAGGGAAGTATCGCCTTTGCCATGCCCGGTGACGAACATGGAATTGAAAACGTTGGTAAAACCCGTGTCACTTATTATATCCT
>DASVNY010000071.1:0-3141 GCA_036383615.1 Chitinophagaceae bacterium | reverse complement strand
TTTGCTCAATGATAAATTCTCGCTTAAAATTTCCGATAAAGAATTAATGGATTATGCGCTTGAACTCGGCAGCGACTGCCCATTCTTTGTCATCAATAAACCTTGCTATGCTACTGGTCGGGGTGAAAAGCTTGAACCAATCACACTCGACCTGTCAGGTTATAAAATAGTGATCGTTAATCCGGGCATTCATATCAATACAGGCAGGGCTTTTTTAAATGTTCAATCGGCCCGTCCCGACAGGGCCATTCCTCAAATTTTAGCCGCGCCAATTGAAAGATGGAAAGACGAACTGCTGAATGATTTTGAGAAATCGGTGTTCAATCAATATCCCGAGATCGTGGAGATCAAGGATCAGTTATATGTAGCAGGCGCTATATATGCGTCAATGAGTGGAACCGGAAGCACCGTGTTTGGCCTCTTTAAAAAAGACGTGCCCATTCAACTATCATTTCCCGATAGCTATTTCATAAAAGAATTACCCGGCCAATTGTAATAAAGCCTGAAGGTCCAGCTGTTCGGTCACCATTTGCAAATTTCCATTCTCATCTTTTGGCCATTCTTCTTTTGGTTTGTCCCAATACAATTCAACACCATTGCCATCAGGATCATCCATGTAAAGCGCTTCTGAAACGCCGTGATCTGATGCACCTGTCAATGGGTATTGCGCTTCTACCAAACGTTTAAAAATGACGGCCAGGTCCTTTCTTGTAGGATATAAAATAGCAGTATGAAACAACCCTGCTGTATGCCGCGGTGCCGGACCTTTCCCTTTGCTGTACCACGTATTCAACCCAATATGATGATGATAACCACCCGCTGAAATAAATACAGCAGCATCTCCATAATGTTGTTGCACTTCAAACCCTAAAAGATCACGATAGAATTTTAATGATCGTTCAAGATCAGCGACCTTCAAATGAACATGCCCTATTCTTGTGCCTGCAGGAACTGTATATGCCATATATAAGTTTTAAATCTTAGTAGTGTTCTTATTTGAAAATTTTCTCCCGCAGAATACGCAGCACCAGCAGGTATAATCGGCGGGATCTGCGATCAAATCGGCGAAAATCTGCGGGAAGTTCAAATTAGGACACTGCCTAAATCCTGATAAGACTTTAGCTTGTGCCTTAAATTGTTTACCTTGCAGCAAATTTCGGATTATCCATTTGATTTCTTTCGTATCATTCTTCTTACAAAAGAACCTCGACCTGCTCAATCATCGAGGATAAGTTTCGTTTTAGCCGGCATAAACATGACCGGCTGGTTTTCACTTTATTTCATTTTCAATTTTATAATTTATGCAACCGCTTATTGATATGTCTGAAAAAACACAATATTTTCTCGAACTCGAAGAAAGATATGGCGCTCACAACTACCATCCCCTTCCTGTTGTATTGGATCGTGGCGAAGGAGTGTATGTATGGGATGTTGATGGCAAACGCTATTATGATTTTTTAAGCGGCTATTCTGCCGTTAACCAGGGGCATTGTCATCCACACATTGTGCAATCATTAATTGAACAATCGAAAAAACTTACACTGACAAGCCGCGCATTTCATAGTGACCTGCTGGGAGAATATGCAAAATTCATCACGGAATATTTTGGCTATGATAAAGTGCTCCCGATGAATACGGGAGTAGAAGCTGTGGAAACGGGTATCAAGCTTTGCCGCAAATGGGCCTACGAGGTAAAGGGCATTGAAGAAGGCAAAGCCGTTATCATTGTTTGCGATGGAAATTTTCATGGAAGAACATCTACTGTCATCTCGTTTAGCAATGATCCATTGGCGAGAACAAACTTCGGACCTTATATGCCGGGTTTTAAAAGCATTCCCTACAATGATACCAATGCATTGGCAAAAGCTTTGGAAGATAAAAATGTAGCCGGTTTTCTTGTTGAACCCATTCAGGGTGAAGCAGGGGTGTTTGTTCCCGCTGATGGCTACCTGGCAAAAGCGAAACAATTATGCGAACATGCCAATGTTCTTTTTATTGCCGACGAGATACAAACAGGTTTGGCGAGGACAGGAAAAATGCTTGCCTGCGATCATGAGAATGTTAGACCTGATATTTTATTATTGGGAAAAGCGCTGAGTGGTGGCATGATGCCTGTTAGCGCTGTGTTAGCCGACGACGAAATCATGACGACCATAAAACCCGGCGAGCATGGTTCTACCTATGGCGGCAATCCGCTTGCCTGCAAAGTGGCCATCACTTCTTTACAAGTGTTGAAAGATGAGAACATGGCGGATAATGCAACCGCGATGGGTGAGTTGCTTCGTAATGGGTTGACAGCTCTTCAATCAAAACATATTTCGATCATACGGGGTAAGGGATTATTGAATGCAATAGTTATCCGGCATGCACATAAAGAAGCCGCCTGGGAACTTTGCCTGCAACTAAAAGAGAACGGCCTGTTAGCCAAACCAACACATGGTGATAAGATAAGATTTGCTCCTCCCCTTCTTATTACCGAAGAGCAGGTAAAAGAGTGTGTAAATATTATCGGGGCATCGCTCCAATGTCTCGATTAAGTTATAAATAAAAAACGTCCTGCAAATTGCAGGACGTTTCTCTTATGCTATTCTCATTTACTAATTCACTTTAAGAAATCTCGCTACAAGAAGTTTATCATTCAAGATAGACGATACTCTTAGTAAGTAAACACCGGCAGGAAGATCATACACGTTCATCGTGTATTGATTAAGTCCTGTCCTGACATTGGTTACGATGTTTTTCACCATCTTACCTGATGCATCAAACACTTTGAGGGTAACCGGCTGATCGGCCAGCATATCCAATACCACGTTCAACACATTGTCGGTTGGGTTAGGATAAATGCCAGTGACCGGTCTTGGTATTCGTTGTGTTTCTACTGCAAACGGAGAGAATGTGGTTACATTCAGTTTTGTTTGCGTATAAGGATCCGTACCAGTAGCTGCCGTGCCTGTCGCTGTTACCCATGATGTGCCATTGTGTTGCATTACATAGCAACGGGTCCTGTCGAAGTTTGGCAACTGTTCTGAAGCTGCCCATTGCAGGGTTACATTCACATTGCTGCCTCCCGCTGTGCTTTCATTAATGATCCACATACGGTTTGCAACATGAGAAGTGTAAACTGTTCCTGACGCACCATTT
>DASVNY010000070.1:0-4617 GCA_036383615.1 Chitinophagaceae bacterium | reverse complement strand
GATCCTGTTACACGAATACCTCTTGCATCAGCTTTTTTGCATACCTCATCAAAAGCCACATGCATCGATGTTATATTAATATTGGTGAGGTTGATGCTTATTTGAGCGATACCATATTCTTCGATATACCAGCCAATCGCTTTTACAGCTTTCAAACTGCCGGGAACAGTTACCATCTCTCCCGCTTCATTTTTCACTTTTCGCCCGGCTTCCCTTATATCAAAAGCCACGGCATTGGCTCTTCTTGTTGAAGTGGTGTTCAGGTTCACATTATAGGCCACAAGAAAATCTCTTGCACCGATAACGGTTCCACCTCTTTTAGGGTCAAACACAGCAGGACCAAAATCGGGTTTGAACGTTGCTATCTTTTTAAAAAAACCTTCATACTCACCTGCGCGGATCACAGAAAGATTGTTACGGCTTTTATCAGGCTGTGCCGCTTCATATAAATACACGGGTAACTGCTGCTCCTCTCCCACACGTTTGGCCAATTGCTGCGCATACATCGCCGTTTCTTCCATGGTAATATTTGCGATCGGGATCAATGGACATACATCCGTGGCGCCCATACGGGGATGCTCACCTTTGTGTTTACTCATATCAATCAACTCACCTGCTTTTTTGATCGCTCTGAACGCAGCTTCGACCACAGCATCCGGGAGACCAACAAAAGTTACTACCGTTCTATTGGTAGCTTTACCCGGGTCAACATTGAGCAGTCTCACTCCTTCTACCGATTCTATCTCATCCGTGATCTGTTTGATGATATTCATATCCCGCCCTTCACTGAAATTGGGAACACATTCGATGAGCTGATTCATGCAGTTATTGTTTTAATGCTAAGATAAGGGGATAAAAAAAACCGGTCAAACTTGAGAAATTTGACCGGTTCTTCAATGATGATCGGCTTATTTATACGCAATGAACTTCTGTTCTGCCTTTACTATTTTCTCAAAGAAAGCTTTGAATTCTGCATAATCGGATGCAGCAATGTTTTGCCTGTTGCAGGTGAATTTTCTTGTCACCACCAGCTTATCCGGTGCCTTCAAGGTATAAGTGATCGAAAATTTCATATCCTTAAAACCCAGGCTCTCGGATGCAGGAAGCTCAATGAATTTTGTTCCTGCCGGAGCGGTGATAGTTGCAATGGTTTCATAAGAATCTGTATTCTCATAGGTCCAGTACTCAATTGGATAAGTGCGGGTGTCTGCTGAAAATCTATCCAATGAAGCCACGATATCAGGATAAGTTATTTTAAATGTTTTCATCGCGCCGATCTCGGCAATTTCATTCTTTACTTTATACGCATAAGAATACTCTACCGAATCAGCCAGTCCTTCCAGTTGTTTGAACTGTAAAGAGGAAAGCTTTACATTGTTCTTAAAGCTGCTGGCAACAGTGCTCTCCATATCCTTCATCTGTTTGTCATTGTCAAGATTCAAATAATCGGACCTTACAGAAGAAGAAAGATTGCCTGATTTCACTGTTTTAATAGACACTTCCAGGTCTGACCCAACAGGTTTAATATCCATTACTCTTTTGATGGCATCTTTGGTGCGATTTTCACCCGGTAATAATAACAGGTCGGCCTTATCGCCAGGATTGTTTTTATATGCCACTTCCAAAATAGCGGCGCCGATGATATTATTCGGCAGACTGCTAAAAGGCAAATAATTATCCGTTAACTCGATATAGTATTTCTTATTATCCATCACTGCTTTTACGATGCAATGATTGAATTCCACACCAGGTAATTTGATCTCCTCCTGTCCGTTATCTCTTGTATTGATCAACACCATTTGCGCATTGATGCCCGCCATATTGGCCAGTGTTACAAAAAGGCTTGACAGGTCCTTACAATCACCAAGCCTGGTTGATAAAGTAAGTGAAGGTCTTTGTGGCACATAAGCACTTTGCCTGAATGGCACAGAACTGTAACGGATATTTGATTCAATATAGTCATAGATCACCCTTGCTTTTTGAAACTGTGTCATTGGTTTCTGACCCGCAGGGAACAGTTTTTTATACAAGGCAACGATCTCAAAATCCTCTTCTGCTTTATTACTTGAAATATCGCTGTACCAGTCCGCCACTTCTTTCCATGAAGGGATGGTAGAGATATGCAATGTTGGAGAAACATCGCATAATTGCGGCATTAGTGGTTCATCTTTATCCGGCTCGGCTTTCAGCGTTGTCCAGCTGTATTGTTTGAAATTGTCAACATCTTTTATAACTGGTTGCTGTGTTCCGTTATTCACCACATGATAGATCTTTCTATCAGCAGGCGCGAATAGGTTATACTTGCCGGTTGCTGTATAGATCTGTCCGCCAAAATAGAAGCGATCCCAATATTCTTTGGCCATGCGACCATAACCATAACTGCGAAGACGATATTTAAAAACCACCACATCACCTGCTTCAAGATTGGTAAACACGATCTCATTACCGTTCTTCTCACCATCGATCCTTGACTGGTTCTTTTTGATCACTTCAGCCTTTTCAATCAACAGGGCCTGGTGATTGCCATAACCGATCGAAGATTCCTTATACCTGTCAACTCCTTTTTCATTCGTGATGCGGATAAGATTGGTATAATACTCTTCAGATGCACCACCGGGATATAACACCACATCTTTCTGATCAAGGATATAGTAATACCCATAATCGGTATTCTTGGCCTGCTTGATATCGTCAGCTTTGATCGTTGCCGTGATATCTATTTGTGGCAACAGTTTATATATCTCTTCCTTGCCATTCAGCTTTCTTATTTTATTAATGATATCATACTGGTTTGGATCATACTTTAATGACTTATTATACGCATCCAGGGCGCCGCTGACATTTTTCTTTTCACTTTGAATATCTCCATAGTTTTCCCAGTAATATTCGTTGTAAGGGGCAATAGCCAGTGACTTGTTGATACTTTCTTCCGCTTTATCATATTGCTTGGCGCTGAAGTAGTATTTGGAAAGATTATAGAACTCATTGGGTGAATAAGGGAAATTATCTGTGAGCCTTTTCTTTATCTCCAGTACTTTTTTGTCTTCACCCTGTTCTGCCAATATATCTGCATATTTCTCTAAAACACTATAGTCATAGTTTTTCTTCAGGAAGTTCTCATACACTTTTATAGCGCCTTTATTGTCCTTATACACATCTTTTTTAATGGCATAGGTCATCTCAAGCACTCTTTCATTGTTGGGATATTTCTCATACATCTTTTCAACTTCCTTCACCAGCTCCTCATATTTTTTATCCTGTATCAGCAACATTAATTTATAATAAGCCATGGATTCATCTTCACCATAAGCCATTATTCTTTTTTTCAGTTCCTGTTCAGCATCTTCATATTTCTGTGCATTGAAATGTTCCTTAATGTTCAGGTCCATTACCAAAAGGCTGTTTGGGTCCAATTGTTTGATCACCTCGATCTCTTCAAGTAACAGGGTCCTGTTCTCCTCTTTTATCAGCACTTCAGCCATTTTCATTCTCAATAAGCAATTATCCGGCGCTTTTTTTAAGGCATCCGTTACCAGGTTACGGGCCTCGATTACCTTATGATTTCTCAGATAGACATCTGCTAATAAAAGATAGTTAACAAGGTTATCAGGTGATGCTGCGATCTTGTCAACAAAATATTTTTCTGCAAAAGGAAGTTCCGCCGCTTTAGGAGTGGCTGCACCTGCTTTCTTAGGGTAAGCTGCATAATTAGCGGAGCCGGAAATGCCGGGCGCTAATTTCATTCTTTCATCGAGGAACCTTACGGAGAAATTAGCATAAGAATTATCTGTATAACCCAGCTGGATCAATATACGATTGGTGCCTTTTTTCAGTTCGCATTTGGCTATGTATGTATCCAATTCAGTTACTCTTTCTACTGATTCGGCCAATACCAATTCATCATTTACCCAAACTTTGAGAGAACCCGAAGCGCCCACACAGCAATAAACAGTTTGATCTGTTGCAGAGTTGATAAAATTCTGCGCATATACTACTGCCGTCATTTTATTGAACTGGTAAGAGACCGGCGTCCAGCCATCTTTGATTTCTGCAGCCGGTGTGAACCATTTCACTTCCGCATTGGTCAGCGATTTGAAGGAGGCATCAGGGCCAGCATTCTCCAATGGCCCATAATTTTTATAGATACCTGTCTTCGATAAATTTTCAAATGGCCCTGTATATTGCCAGTTGCGCACATTGCCGATCGATGCACTATACTGTAATGCTTTATCAAAATCATTGGAGAACAGGTAATGCATTCCCATTTGATAATTGGCTGCTGCCTGCAATGTTGAAGGAGCTTTATCATCTTTGATCAATTGGGTAAGCATCTCCAACTGGTGATCACCATATTTTTTACCATAGCTACCGGCTACCGGCGAATTAAACCATAATGCATACACATACGGATAAGGATTGTCGGCTTTGCTAAAGAACGCTGATTTAAAATCCTTCACTTCCTTCTCCTTTCCATTATACATCTGGAGGTAAAGATTGCTGATATAAGCATCTTTAAAAGTGGCAGGGTCCTGTTGCGCTTGTTTCAGCAATTGAGTGGCTTCATTCCACTTGTTTTTGTTGAGCGCCTCCCAGGCTTTGTCGTAATTGTTTTGTGAA
>DASVNY010000069.1:0-6771 GCA_036383615.1 Chitinophagaceae bacterium | reverse complement strand
ACGAAGTCTATTACGAATCGTGAATCTCAGTCCCTGGAGAAATACCTCCAGGAAATCGGCAAAGTAGAGCTGATTACTCCCGAAGAAGAGGTACGCCTGGCAACCCGGATCAGGCAGGGTGACCAAAAAGCCCTCGACCGCCTCACAACAGCAACTCTCCGTTTCGTTGTTTCAGTCGCCAAACAGTATCAGAATCAGGGCCTTTCGTTGCCTGACCTGATCAATGAAGGCAATCTCGGACTGATCAAAGCCGCCCAGCGTTTTGATGAAACACGTGGTTTCAAATTCATCTCTTATGCTGTATGGTGGATCCGTCAAAGTATTCTGCAGGCATTAGCCGAACAATCAAGGATCGTTCGCTTGCCGCTGAATAAAGTGGGTCTTACCAACCGTATTCAAAAAGCTTACTCCCAATTGGAGCAGCAATTTGAAAGAGAGCCTTCTGCTGAAGAATTAGCCGAAGTGCTTGAAATGGACCTTGAAGAAGTTGCTTCCACGCTTGGTATCAATGCCCGTCACGTGAGCATGGATTCTCCCCTTTCCGAAGGCGAAGAGAATACCCTGATCGATGTGCTGGAAAATCCCAATGCAGAAAAAACTGACGCGGAACTCGACCATAATGAGTCGTTGAAAACCGAGATCGACCGCAGCCTTAAAACGCTGACGGAAAGACAAAAGGAGGTGATCTGTTTTTTCTTTGGTATTGGTGTTGACCATCCCATGAGCCTTGAAGATATCGGCGAAAAATTCAACCTCACCAGGGAAAGGGTCCGCCAGATCAAGGACAAAGCGATCACAAAACTGAAAACAAGTACAAGAACAAAGCTCCTTCGCACTTATTTGGGAGCCTGATTTTTTAACCAAAAACAGTTCGCCTGATATAAAAACTTTACTCTTCTGAACTATCTTTGCAACTCGTTTAAAAGTGAACATTACGATGTTCACTTTTTGTTTTTGTGAGCTGAAAAAAAAATGTGACCATGTTTAATTCCCTTCAGGAAAAACTCGAAAGTGCTTTTAAGAATTTAAAGGGCCAGGCCCGTATTACCGAACTGAATATCGCAGCCACTGTAAAGGAGATTCGCCGTGCACTGGTAGATGCGGATGTGAACTTTAAAATTGCCAAAGAGTTTACCGACAAAGTCAAGGACAAGGCGATGGGAGAAAAGGTGATCAATGCCATTTCTCCGGGGCAGTTGATGACCAAGATCGTAAAGGATGAGCTGGCTGAGTTGATGGGTGGCGAAGAAGCCGTCTTCAATGCAAAAGGAAATCCTGCCGTGATATTGATCGCCGGTTTACAGGGTAGCGGTAAAACCACTTTTAGTGGTAAGCTGGCCAATTACCTGAAAACAAAAAAAGGACTTTCTCCTTTGCTGGTCGCTGCGGATATCTATCGCCCTGCGGCGATGGAACAATTAAGAGTGTTGGGTGAGCAGATCAATGTAGATGTTCATATTGAGTTAGAAAATAAAGACGCCGTTTCCATTGCGCAAAATGCGGTCAGGGAAGCAAGAAGCAAAAACAAGAATGTTGTGATCATCGATACTGCCGGTCGTCTCGCAATTGATGAAGTGATGATGACCGAGGTTGCTAATATCCGTAGTGCTATAAATCCGCAAGAGATCTTATTTGTGGTGGATTCTATGACCGGCCAGGATGCTGTAAATACTGCCAAAGCTTTTAATGACCGTCTTGATTTTACCGGTGTTGTTCTCACAAAATTAGATGGAGATACAAGAGGGGGTGCGGCCCTCTCTATCAAATACACCGTCAATAAACCCATTAAATTCATCAGCAGTGGTGAGAAGATGGATACGCTTGATGTGTTCTATCCCGAAAGGATGGCACAACGTATCCTTGGCATGGGTGATATCACTTCATTAGTTGAAAAGGCCCAGGCCCAGTTTGATGAGGAGCAGGCCAAAAAACTCGAAAGCAAGATCCGCAAGAACAAGTTTGATTTTGCCGATTTTAAAATGCAGCTGGAGCAGATCAAAAAAATGGGCAACATGAAGGATCTGCTGGGTATGATACCGGGTGTTGGAAGCAAAATAAAGGACCTTGATATCAACGATGACTCCTTCAAAGGCATTGAAGCGATGATCAATTCAATGACCCCGGCAGAAAGAAATGATCCTGACCTGATCAATGGCAGCCGCCGCAAACGCATTGCCGCTGGAGCCGGAAAAGATATCGCTGAAGTAAATGCTTTTATGAAGCAATTTGAGCAGATGAGGGATATGATGAAGGGCATGAACAAGGCCGGGATGTTTGGGAAAATGATGCCAGGAATGAAGAGATAATTGCCAATTAGCCGATTGGCAAATTGTGCAGATTGCCGAAAAGCCTCATTGTTCGAATACTAAAGAAACCACTATATAACAGGCACTCCCCCTGAGGCTGAAGCCCTTTACAAATTTGCTAATTGGCAATTTCCAAATTTGCCAATTTTCTCTATCTTCGCCGTCCGCACTTGTCGAAGTGTTGGACTAACAATTATTGTTTAACGCCTTTAAATGTCTATTTAAAATGGCAGCCAAAATCCGTCTTCAAAGACACGGGTCCAAAAAGAGACCCTTCTATTTCATCGTCGTTGCTGATGCCCGTGCACCCCGCGATGGCAAATTCATCCAAAAATTAGGTACTTACAATCCACTGACCGTTCCGGCTACAATTCAGCTTGATCGTCAGAAAGCATTGGAGTGGTTGAACAAAGGTGCTTCACCTACTGACACTGTTCGCCGTATCCTTAGCTTCAAAGGAGTGTTGTACCTGAAACACCTGCTCCGTGGCGTAGGCCTCGGGCTGTTTGATGATGCAACGGCTATGGAAAAGTTCACGAAATGGAGCGCCGAACACGACGCCCAGATCAAAAAACGCCAGGAAGATGCCTACCGTAACAAAAGAGCAAGACGTCCGATGCCAGGTCGCAGACCTGAAAGAAGGACCGAAAGCGGTAGTGAAGGATAAATAAAATATCCTGATCCTGAAAGTTCTCAAGGCGATCCGCCCTTAACGGATCGCCTTTTTTATTAAACTTCGTCAACGAAATGGCCGAATATTTTAAAATAGGAAAGCTGGTAGCGGTTCATGGTTTAAAAGGTGAATTGATCCTGAAACATGAACTGGGAAAAAAAACTTCCTTAAAAGGATTGCAGGCAATTTTTATTGAAGAAAAAAAGAACTCCTTCCTTCCCTGGTTCATTGAAGCCACTACAATTAAAAGCGATAGTGAAATTTATTTGAAGCTGGAAAACATCAACACAAGAGAAGCTGCGGCCAAGTTTAATGCAAAAGAGATCTGGTTACCCGAAACCGATTTCAAAAAATTCGCGGCCAAATCATCACCCGTCAACTTACTTGGCTATACGATCATCAATGAAAATGAACCATTGGGTGAAATTCTCGAAGTGATTGAACAACCACACCAACTACTTTGCCGGCTGGAAATAAAATCAAAAGAAGTGTTGATCCCCCTACATGAAAGTACTTTGCAAAAGGTTGATCATAAAAAGAAACAGGTTGTTGTAACATTACCCGAAGGCTTATTGGACGTATATTTATGATACACCAACTCTTTCCATGAAAATAATTGCATTATCACTCCTATTTCTCATTCCCTCCCATTCCTTCACCCAGGGCACTTATGATGATTGGGGATTTATTTCCGAAATGGAAATTTTTCTCAATTACTCCCAAAAAGCCTTTGCCCACAATAAAGTAAGAGAAGTGATCTTTGCCAATAAAAGCTCTATTGATACCATTTTAAGATTTCGGGACAGTTCCTGGTTTGGAATAAATAATCATGGGCTCCTTGCCTACAGAAGAAGAAAATCCTATCACTTTGAATCTGGGTCATCTCATTATTCCAGGATCTCTTACGATACAATTTATTTTTCTAAGCGCCGTCAGGGCTTTTGTAAACATGTCGATTCATTGGTTTTTGATTCCGCTGTTTACAATTCAAAAGGAGAAATAACATCTTTATATTGGAAAGGATATTCCTCAAATGAGCGAACCTTAAACGTATTTAATGAAGAAGGTGAATTACTCAGGCAAATTACACTCGATAATACCGGAGCGGTGATCGCTCAAAGAAAATATATTTATCTGGGTAAACAACTCAGTGAAATCAACTATTACTTTTTTAACACAAGGGAAAGGTATATAAAAGATGAGCAGGCACTCGCTATTACCGCTTTTGAACCGACTGCTAAAAAAAGTATTGCGTATGAAAGCGATGGGCAATTGCGATCCATTGCGAAATACCATCTGGATCATAGCTCACAAGCGTATCAGTTGATAGAAACAGACCATTACATTTATAAGAACGGATTTCTTGATCATATAAGCACAATCGACGGGAAAACAGGGAAGGAAACATTTTGGATAAATGCCCACTATCTGATCAGAGAATGACAAGCTATTTCGGCCCCTTTATAAAATCCACCAGCAACTTCATCCTGTAATAAAGATTGCTCAGCATCAGCGACACATTATTCTTTGCTTTTGCAACAGTGCCGCCATTCATTTTCTTGATATTCTTTAGCTCCTCGATTTTCTCATCGATCTTATCGATCAATTTTTCCGCATCCCAACCTGTATATTTTTTATTCCGGTCATCAAATACGTGATAAGGCTCGATCGAACCGGGTTTTAATTTCTTAAACTTAAAATTATCCTTGATCGCTTCTTTAATAACCTCATTACTCAGCATATCGATCATCACATCCGGCTCCACATTATTTAAAAAAGCATTATGAAAGATGTTGAGATTGTTTCGCAATTCCCTGATGACTTGCTTCTTGAGCACATCATTTGTTTTGCCTTCCTTATTCAAAAAGGTCAGCAGGTCCTTCAGGGGGCCGATGCCTGTTTTAAGCCATTCCATTACCAAATATAGCCCGCAAGTCGGAAGACGGAAAGTCCGAAAGTTTCGGACTTTTCTGGCTTCCCGACTTATAAGTAATTTTGAATTTCGTGGAAGGACCCAAAAAACATATTGCCCATTTTGATCTCGACTCCTTTTTTGTTTCCGTTGAGATACGTAACAACCCATCGCTAAAGGGAAAACCAGTATTGGTAGGCGGTTATGAAAGAGGCGTAGTAGCCGCCTGCAGCTATGAAGCAAGAAAGTATGGCATCCATTCCGCCATGCCGATGAAAAAAGCGATGCAGTTGTGCCCACATGCCATTGTAACCAATGCAAGTCGTAGCGATTACAGTAAATATTCAAGATGGGTAACCGAGATACTTATTTCTAAAGTTCCCTTGCTGGAAAAAGCCAGTATCGACGAATTTTATATCGATCTCACCGGGATGGATAAGTTTTTCGGTGTCAGTAAATATGCAAGAGAATTAAGAAAACATGTTATTGACGAAACGGGCTTACCCATTTCCGGCGGTCTCTCCTCTGCAAGATTTATCAGCAAGATGGCGACGAACGAAGCCAAGCCCAATGGCTTTTTGGAAATACCGCATGGAAAAGAAAAAGAATTCTTGTGGCCCCTTGGGATCGAAAAAATAAATGGCGTTGGCAAACAAACCGAACAGGTATTGAAAGGTTTTGGCATTTATAAGATAGAAGACATTGCTAAAACTCCTATCGAACTGATGGAGCGATATGCGGGCAAATGGGGTGAAAGTTTATGGCATAAAGCCCATGGTGTTGGCAGTACAGAAATAGTGACCGATTGGGAACAGAAAAGTATGAGCCATGAAAATACTTTTGATAAAGATTATACCGATATAGATTTTCTGCATAAAGAACTGGTGCGGCTGACAGAAAAAACAGCCTATTCATTAAGAGAAGATGAAAAACTTACGGGTTGTGTAACCGTTAAGATCCGTTATTCCGATTTTGAAACCACTTCAAGACAGGAAACAGTTGACTATACTGCATTGGACGATGTGCTGATCGCAAAAGTCAAGGACCTCTTCAATAAGTCGTATCAAAAAGGAAGACCCGTTAGATTGCTGGGAGTACGTTTTAGCCAGATGATCCCGTTTACCATGCAAATGAGCCTGTTTGATAATAATGTTGAAAAGCTAAATCTTTATAAAGCGGTGGATGAGATAAAGGACCGCTTTGGCAGTAAACTTGTAACGAAAGCAGTGAACTCCGAATCAAAGGAGGGCGCAAGCTATCACACAACAAGACACAATAAGAAAAAAGACGCTGATAATCCTTTTGGAAAAGATCGGTGAAGGCATTACTTCGAAATTCCCCTGTTCCTCTGTTCATCTGTTCGATATTCCCTAAGTCCTTATCTTCGCCTACCCAAAAACAAAATGACTATGTCCCAGGCCTGGAAAGAGTACCAAGAAAAGAATCAAGACCGTTTCCTCAATGAAATGCTTGACCTGCTCCGCATCCCATCAGTCAGTGCAAAAAGTGAACACAAAGCTGATATGCTGAAATGTGCCGAAGCTGTTAGGAACAGCCTGGTAGCTGCCGGTTGTGATAAAGCAGAAGTAATGGCAACCGATGGCCATCCTGCCGTTTATGGTGAAAAGATCATCGACCCATCAAAACCAACGGTGTTAGTATATGGTCACTATGATGTTCAACCCGCGGAACCATTAGAACTTTGGCACAGTGGCCCTTTTGAACCCGTGATAAAAGATGGAAAAGTTTTTGCCCGCGGTTCTGCTGATGATAAGGGACAATTTTATATGCATGTAAAGGCATTGGAGATCCTGACAAAGACCAACACAATGTCCACCAACATAAAGTTTCTGATCGAGGGTGAAGAAGAAGTAGGCTCA
>DASVNY010000068.1:0-7482 GCA_036383615.1 Chitinophagaceae bacterium | reverse complement strand
CCATATTCGGTTTTCTTCACAATGATGTTGCAAAAGGATTTATCCGGCTGGCTGGTGATCAATTCAAAATCGGAACTTATCCCGGTAACAGCGGCGACATCATACTATCTCCCAAAAATATAGACAGAGTATGGCTCGATGAAAACGGGTATATGGGAATAGGCACCGCTACACCTTCTTCATTACTTACTATCAATGGCGCCAGCCCCTCATTGCAAATACGGCATAATAACGTGAACAAAGGTTTTATGCAGGCTGCTGTCAACGATATTAAAATAGGCACCAATGATATAAACACTACCGGCAATCTTGTATTGCAAACAAAAGCGATCGATCGCATTTTTATTAACCCCAATGGCCTGGTGGGTATCGGCACCAGCACCCCTTCTTCAACATTAACAATTAATGGAACAGACCCGATCCTGCAAATGAGAAACGGCGATGTTGACAAAGGATTCATTCAACTGGTGAATGATAATATTCGCATCGGCACGAATGTCACAAATGATTTTGGAAGTTTTGTAGTGCGTACAAACGGCTCCGACAGGCTATTTGTGAATTATAAAGGCCAAATGGGTTTAAACAATATCCCTGACGATACCGAAACCACTTTTTCTATAGGAGAAGATGGTAATGGAAATAGCGGGATAGAGTTACGACATGGTGGTGCCCGCAGGGGCATGTTTAATTTCAATGGTCTAAACACTTTTCTTACTGCAAGTACGGGCAATCTTTACCTGTACAGGAATAGTATGGATCCCATTGTTCTTTATTCAGATGGGAACTTTACGATAGGTGGTCATGACAAAGCATTGGGATACCGGGTTAGCATTCACGGCAAAGCTATTGCCACAGAATTTACTGCCATGCCTTATGCCAACTGGCCCGATTATGTTTTTGCTGAAGGATATAAACTCCGTTCATTGTCAGAAGTGAAAAGATTTATCGGCGAGCATAAGCATTTGCCGGGCATCCCTTCCGCTGCCCAGGTAGAAAAAGAAGGTATCCAGTTAGGTGATATGAGCAAACGATTAATGGAAAAGGTGGAAGAGTTAACCCTGTATATTTTGCAACTGCAGGAACAGATTGATGAGTTGAAGAAAAAACAGTCTGAAAAAAAATGATTATTTTTTAACGGTGTAGCAGTTCAGGTTATTGCCAAAAATGCCACGAAGGCTCCAAACCACTAAGAATCCACAACTAAACAGCGACGCTGCTTCGTGCCTTTGAGTGTTGTGGCAAAACCCAGGCTGATACATTATATTTTTGAACAAGTATTGAACAACTTTAAAAAAACTATACAGGCATTGTTTATTTGCTGCGCAACATTCACTGCAATGGCGCAGCAACCTGCTTTTTATCACCTTAGTACTGCCGAAGGATTAAGCGACAACAATGTGAATGTGGCAAGAAGGGACCGCAATGGTATTTTATGGATCGGCACCACCGAAGGACTCAACAGTTTTGACGGCAACCGTATCAACACTTATTATAAATACCAATACCCTGAGCTCGCAGAGAATAATATTGAACATATTGTGATCGACAACAACAACCGCATCTGGCTACGGTCGAATACGCACCAGTTGATCATGCTGGATGAAAAAAGGAAGTTCCGTTTGTTTGAAGTTGGTGACAGCAGCAACAAACAAAGGATCAGTCATCACTTCAATACAAAAAGTCACGGCATCATCGCTCTTAAAAACAGCCGTCATTATATATGGAAGGATAAAACAAAAAACCTGCTGGAGGAATTCCGGTTTCCCGGCGACAGTTTAATTCAATCATCCGTTGGTTTTATGGGCATGGTGGATGATGATAAAATTTTCTTTTACGTTAATAATCATCTCAGGGTATGGGATTATGCCAGTATGAAAATGCTGCTGAATATGCCGATAAAAAATCTTTCTGGCGCGGCCCCACTCAACAGTAATGAACTATTAGCCTTTCCATTAGATGGAAAGACTTTTTATCGCGTAAATATTGCGTCACAAAAAATAACCGAAGAATACAAGGATCTCAAAGATCAGTATGGCAAACCCATTGACGGCAATCTTCGCAACATGACCAGGATAGATGGGAACAGGGTTGCTATTTCTACCCGTTTTTCCGGTTTATATTTTTTTGACATTGATAAAAGATCATTGGAGCATTGGATGCATGACCCGCTTGATAACCGTAGTATTGGCGGCAATAACACTTTCCGGGTACATTATGACAGCAGCGGTTATTTTATGGTCACTACGCAAACATCCGGGCTTCATTATTATAATATGAAGCAACCGGTGGCTGCTTCAAAACCTTATTTCAAAGAAGAGGGCGGGGAAGTATTTGATGGTTTTATTCAATCCATTTTTACAGACGACAGTATTGTTTGGATGGGTGCGCAGGACAGGCTGATTGAATGGAACAGAAAAAAAGACAAGACCAGTTTCGTTCGCTTGCAGCTACCTGATGGAACAAAACTGCATGGTGAAGAAACTATAAGAGTAGTATTTGTTGATGAAAAAGGAAACCTGTGGGTAGGCACTTCCCGCTATGGCATTTTTATCCTGGACAAAAAGAAAAACATCATTGCAAGATTGACAGATTCAATACCCGGCGCTGTTTCATTGCCTTCTAACTGGATCAATAATATCGCTGCAGACAGGCAGGGCAATAAATGGATAAGCACGCTTCGGGGTACTACAATGGTTGAAAAAGGAAGTTTCCGGATCCAGGATCTTTCCAAACATCCTGTATTGGCTACCGCATGCAGTATTCCAACAGCGACCACTTGGTTTGATAGTAAAGACAGGGTGTGGATCGGCAGCACCCGTGGCGCCTGGTGTTATAACAGTGCGGATAACAGCCTGCAACATTTCAGTACGGAGAATGGTTTACCTCATAATAATATCCAATGCTTTAATGAAGACGATGCAGGAAATATTTACGCAGGCACGGCATCGGGGCTTTCCATTATTCATCCCAACAAAACGATCAGCAATTATAACCGCAGCAATGGTCTTCGCAATGATCGTTGTGAGGATATATTAAAAGATGAAAAAGGTTATTTATGGATCGGCAACCTGAATTGTATTCTTCGCTTTGATCCAACCAACAAAACGTTTGCAGTTTTTGAAGAGGGTCATGGGTTTAGTCATTCGGGTTTTAGAATGCGTTCCTCGCATCAAAGCAAAAACGGTGAAATGCTTTGGGGTAGTGATAAAGGGTTGGTTTATTTTTTCCCCGACCAAATGAGCAAGGCCTCTCTCCCACTCTATCCTGTTGTGAATTCATTACAAACAGGCGATACAACATTTCGTTTCACCAGCCAGGAGTCATTGAGATTTCCTTATTACACCTCCTCGTTTATTTTTCATTTTTCTGCAGGCGAACTGGGTGGTAAAAGGAATTATTACTTATATCGCTTATCAGGATTTGATAATGACTGGAAAGCTCCTTCTGCTAACGGACAGGTTGCCTTTAGTAAATTATCCCCGGGTGAATATACGTTTGAAATAAAAGCTTCCCGTGATGGCATCACCTGGTTTGATGCGCAATACCCTGTCTCGATCATCGTAAAAAATCCCTGGTGGCACCAAATATGGTTCAGGGCATTATACATCGCTGCATTTATTGTTCTTATTTATATCATGTATCGTTACAGGCAGCAACGAAAAAAAGCATTGGAGGTACAACAAACCATTGACTACTTTGCTAACTCCGGCTATGAACATTCTTCGGTTGATGATATTCTTTGGGATATTGCCCGCAATTGTATTTCAAGACTGGGTTTTGAAGATTGCGTGATCTATCTCGTTGATGAGGAAAGAAAAATCCTTTTGCAAAAAGCAGCTTATGGTCCCAAAAATCCAAAAGCATTTGAAATTGCTAACCCAATTGAAATACCATTGGGAAAAGGCATTGTAGGTGATGTGGCGCAAACAGGTAAACTCTCTGTTATTAATGACACTTCAAAAGATAAACGCTATATCATAGATGATGAACGTCGTTTTTCTGAAATAACCGTACCTGTGATCCATGAAGGAAAAGTGATCGCCGTGATAGATTCCGAGAACAGCCGGAAACATTTTTTCACTCCAGAACATTTAAAAGCATTGCAAACGATAGCCTCTCTTTGTTCTGCCAAAATATCAAGGGCCATCGCCCTGGATGCGATGCAGAAAAGTCAAATACAGGTGATGGAGCTTAACATGAAAATGGCTGAATCAAAATTTATGAACCTGCGCCTGCAGATGAACCCGCATTTTCTTTTCAATTCGCTTAGCTCTATTCAGCACCTGATCGTTTCGCAACAAACAACAAAAGCCTATAAATACCTCACGGTTTTTTCCAATTTCCTTCGCTCTTTATTAAAATATGCGGAAAAGAATTTTATCCCGCTGGATGAAGAGTTGAAAATCCTGAAAATGTATATAGAACTGGAATCGCTCCGGTTTGACAAATCTTTTCATTACGAGATCAAAGCTGATGAAAGCTTCGACAATGATGAAGTGTTGGTGCCTTCTTTAATGGTACAACCTTTTGCCGAAAACGCGATATGGCATGGGCTGCTGCATAAAGAAGGAAAAAAAGAACTGACCATAAGCTTCACCAATAATTCCGATGAGTATCTGACCTGCATTATTGAAGACAATGGTATTGGCAGGGCCAAAGCAGCAAGCATTCGTGATAATAAGATCAGCTCGATGGTGCATGAAAGCAAGGGCATTCATATTATCCGGGAAAGACTGGACCTGCTGCAACAAAAAACCGGGAAGCCGGCCAACGTGGAAATAAAGGACCTTGTTGATGAGAACAAGGAAGCCGCCGGCACCAAAGTCATTATCACTATTCCTTACTACAATCCTGAAGAGACATGATAAAAGCAATGATTGTTGACGATGAGCAGGCATCGATCGACCTGTTACAATGGCTGATCGGTCAATACTGTCCCGATGTTACAGCTATAAAAACTGCCCGTGGTGTGCAGGAAGCTATTCCTGTTATTCATTCTTTTCAACCCGACCTGCTTTTCCTCGATATACAAATGCCTCACCAGAGCGGATTTGATCTGCTCACCACAATTGACAACTGGAATTTTGAAGTAGTGTTCACGACGGCCTATAATGAATTTGCGATCCAGGCCATCCGGTTCAGCGCTTTGGATTATTTATTAAAACCGGTTGATGAATCGGAATTGAAGAAAACGATCGAACGTTTCAAAGCCAAACGCATTTATGCACCCGCCGGACAGATACTGTTCAGGAATTTTATTCAAAACATCTCACAAATCAATAAGAGCAAATTCAAATTGGCACTGGCAGATGCTTCAGAAGTGAAGTATGTTGAATTGGATGAGATCATTCGCCTGCAGGCTGAAAGTAATTACACCAATATCTTTCTTAAGAACAACAAATCCTTTTTCTCGGCTAAGACATTAAAGGAATATGATGAAATGCTGCAGGGGCATCATTTTTTGCGGGTACATAAATCACATTTGGTGAACCCCGCACATATCGAAACCTATGATAAAAGCGGTTTTCTCAATATGAGCGATGGCAGCAAGGTGGAAGTAGCAAGAAGAAAAAAAGACTTTCTGCAACAGGCGCTTTCCGGTAATGCTAAACCCTGAACAGTTTCTTAAATAAAATATTTGCCCACAAAGACACCAAGAACACTAAGGAATACAAAGAAATGTTTTTGTGGAAAACTGAAATCCTCAAAGCGGATCAGCATTCAAAGTGCGGCATTCCCTGGTGATTCGGAAAACTAAAAGAGATCATTGTTTCCAGTTTTTGTTCTCCTTTCATGGTAATATTACCGCCCACCATCGTTGCCATTGGCTCAATGGATTTGATACTATAGGCTAATGCGTAACCATTATAATTGTTACGATCTTCCACATGCAGAATTATAAGTTCTTTGAAACGTTCGGCAGTGATGTGAATGCGTCCCTTGCGTGAGTTGGAAACAACTGTGGCAAGTAATTCACTTATAACAGGGCCAAGTCTTGATGTGTCAGCAGTTAAGTGCAGGTTTGCCGGCACTTCGTTAATGATCATCGTTTTTTGCTCGATCGCAGTTGCGAGTGAATCACTTACCAATAGGTTGATCAGGTTCCTTAATGGCGTAGCGGTTTTTTTGTTTCCCGGTAAGCCAGTGTTTAGTTGCTGTTTCATGGGGTTGGATCTCTCAGGTTTTCAGTGGATGGACTTAGTTAGTTTTCAAAGGATGATTTACTAACAAATAAAGACCTCTATGTGGACAATTCAAATAGTAAACGGCTTTCTTTTTTTGTACTAAGCAGTTCTACTGACAAAAAGAATGTACTTATACTGAACTAAGTGTTTCTATAAAAAAAGCCGATCCTGTCTATAACAGGATCGGCAAAACAATAAAATATTATCACTTAGAAACGAACGGCTGTACCAGTGGCAATCACCATCAACATGCTGCCGCTTGCTCCTACCGTTTCAAAATCGAGATCAACACCAAGAATTCCATTCGCCCCCATTGCCTGCGCTTTTTGTGATAATTCTCTCAATGCATCTTCTTTGGCTTCTTCCAATACTTTCTCATAGGTTTTACTTCTTCCTCCAAATACATCTCTCAATCCACCTAAAAAATCTTTGAAGATATTGGCGCCGATAATACTCTGTGCATTGATAACGCCCAAATATTCCTGCACAGGTTTTCCGTCAACTGTGCTTGTTGTTGTAATGATCATGGTTGTATAGTTTGTTTTATTTTTTCAAAAATACTCTTTAGCTGCTCATTTTCTTCTACCACTGAATGGGCAGATGCTTCTTTTATATAAGCAATGCGTTTGTCAATATCGGGGTGGCTGCCAAGAAACTCGGGCATAGAACCGGCAGGAACAGACGTTTTTAAATGTTGGAACAGGTCCGCAAAACCTTTTGGATCGATTTTTCTTTCCTGTAACAGGGCCAGCCCATCCATATCGGCTTCTTTTTCGAGGCTGCGGGAATAGGTTAGCGATTTCAGGTTATCAGCCTGGTTAACCAGCACAGAGGTTACTGAACCGATCTTGCCAAACAATAAACCGATAAACACTTTCGAACCCAGTTTTCTGAAAATTGATTTCGTAGAATGCCTGTTGTTCACATGTGTAAATTCATGTGATAACAATGCAGCCAACTCGGTATAGGATTCCATTTTTTCCAGCAGGCCGGTGTAAACTACGATATGCCCGGCTGGTAACGCGAAAGCATTCACTGTTTCTCCCTCGACCACAGTGATACGGATATTATAAGCCGATCGCACATTCATCGCCGAAAAGAAATCACTTACGGCCAGGCTTGCTTTATCATTCACTTGTTCCTGCGGAATTAATGCTCCATACATCGCTTCGCCAAATTTCTCTTCTGTTTTTACTGAAACTTTGGATGCCATTTGCTCCGCCATCCAGGGAACAAGGAGAAAATAAAGCAGGATCAAACCGCCAACCACCCCTAAAAATATCAGCAGGTTTCTCAG
>DASVNY010000067.1:0-2271 GCA_036383615.1 Chitinophagaceae bacterium | reverse complement strand
GCAAAACCTACTGAGAGTAAAATGAATTTTGTGAGAAATAAACGGGAAGAAAATCCGGCAGTAAGAGCGCTTACGAGTTTGCTGTCACCCATGCGCTTCTTCACTTTTCTTTTCCATTGCCACAGGAAAATAAAAAGGATGATGAAAATAACGATGGCCCCAAACAGCAAAACGAATTCTTTATGTTGAAACTGAAAATCCAATCTGAAATCCCTGGTTTGATGATCTTTAAATAGTGAACAGCTCTGAAAAAGCAAGAACTAAGCCATAGATTTATTTTATTCACATAAATCAATTCATCTATCCTGAATGAAATTGCTGATTATCTTTTTCCTTCGAAGAAACCGAGGTGTTTGAGTATATCTTTCAGCATTTTCATCCGTACTTTCCACATGTCAAAATTCCGATCGGGTGATTCGATATTCAACACAAAAAAATAAGGATGGTTATTTTCTTCGACCCAACCCACGATCCAGCCAATTGAATGCCCCTGTTCCGTAAAGCCCCAACCCGTTTTATAACCCAACCTGTAATTGGTATTGTTCTCAAACAACATTGCATTCTTTACTTTTTCCTGCGTTGTTTTAAAAAAACCGGGCAATTGATCGAAGTATAAACTCTTGACAAGACCCAACTGTTGATCGGGAGTTATTTTTAATGAATTATCGAGCCAGAAAGAATCTACTGTTGTTTTTATCCTGACAGTATCTCCTTTCTTTTTAGCGCCATATCCCAGCACATTCAACCAACGCTCCATGGTATCCTTACCAATCCTTCTTGCTACTTCCTGGTAATAGTTAACGGCAGATACACGGAATGCTTCATACATCGTGAGGTCCTTGTTCCAGTCGTCTGAAAAACGTTTTATACCATCCCATTTAATGACCATACTGTCACTGCTGATCTTTCCTGTTTGTAAACCGATCAATGAATTCACAATCTTGAAGGTCGAGGCCGGTAAGTAAGAGCTATCGAAATAACGGGACAGGTTATGCACAGTGAACTGGCCGGTTCCATTATCCATCAATGCGAAACAACCTTCAACTTTATTATCAGTAAAAAACTTCTCCAGGCTTTTATCAACCGTTACATTATTGGGAGTGCAGGAGAACAAAAACAGAAAAAACAGGGAGCAACAGACAAGGATCTTCATCGTCAAATTTGAATTTCGGGCAAAGGTACTATCATTCAGTTGCCCGATCGGGTTTGCTTGTATATAAAATAAAAATCCCGTCTTTTAGAGACAGGATTGCGTTAAAGCTCAAGGTTAAACCTGGTTACATATAAAACCCGCCAGGTTGCTTATATTTTTTGTTTCCCTGGCAATCTCTTTTAACGTTAGCGCAGGAAGACATCATTGCAGCGATCAACGCAACTACAGATAAGCAAAGCAAAAACTTTTTCATAAAGTTTCTTGTGTTTAAACGGGTAATCAAATTAATTCGGGAAATTTCAAAGGGATGGATCTGAATGGTTGGTTTGATCAAAGGAGCAAACGAAAATACTACGGGATTATTGTATTTCATAGCCTTTACGCTTGTTTTTCAACAAGGGTCGGGAAATAGACTGGAATCGAGAAAAAATCGTAGAATTACGAACGTCTCTCTTACTTCAGTACACCTAATGCTTTGCCCACTTTTGTAAACCCGGCAATAGCTTTATCCAAATGCTGCTGTTCATGTGCCGCACTTAACTGCACCCTTATCCTTGCCTGGCCCTTTGCCACCACGGGGAAGAAGAATCCTATCACATAAATGCCTTCATCCAATAAATTAGCGGCAAAGTTTTGCGCCAGCACCGCATCATAAAGCATAATTGGCACTATCGGGTGATCACCGGGTTTGATATCAAAACCCGCTTCGGTCATTTTGCTGCGGAAATATTTTGTGTTGTATTCAAGCTTGTCTCTTAGTTCCGTTGTTTCAGTAAGCATGTCCAGCACAGCAATAGATGCCCCGGTAATAGATGGCGCCAATGTGTTACTGAATAAATATGGTCTTGAACGCTGGCGCAAAATATCAATGATCTCCTTGCGGCCTGAAGTAAATCCGCCCGATGCTCCACCTAATGCTTTTCCCAATGTGCCGGTGATGATATCGATCTTTCCCATTACGCCACGATATTCATGCGTGCCTCTTCCTGTTTTACCGAGAAATCCTGAAGAATGACATTCATCTATCATGATAATGGCATCATGTTTTTCTGCCAGCTCAACGATCTTCTCCAACTGAGCAATGGTGCCATCCATACTAAATGAACCATCGGTAACAA
>DASVNY010000066.1:0-1903 GCA_036383615.1 Chitinophagaceae bacterium | reverse complement strand
AACTCAAACTAGTAATGAAAGACGGGGTTATTTATAAAAGACCGTAACCTTTTAGTGTCATATCAGGTTTAAAATGCCGGGTAAAAAAAGCTGCGAGCCAAGAGCTATGAGCTGCGAGATCTCAATTCTGCTATTGTAACTATAGGTCTCATAGCTCGCAGCTGATTAAGAAGCGGCAAAATACAGTTGACTTAACATTAGTAAGTGATCTTCCATATCTTACCCACTTTCGAATCGGAAATATATAATGCACCATCGGGGCCTTGTGCCAATCCACAGGGACGATACTTGGCCTGACCAGATCCTGTAATAGATTCTTTACCTGTAAAACCATCCGCGAATATTTCATAATTACCGGAAGGTTTCCCATTCTTAAAAGGCACAAACACTACATTGTAGCCACCCTGTTTGAATGGCGACCGGTTCCAGCTTCCATGAAAAGCGATAAAAGCGCCGTTCCTGTATTTTGCAGGGAACATTTTGCCAGTATAAAATAATAAAGCATTAGGAGCCCAGTGCGCGGGAAATGCCATCAACGGTTGTTCTTTACCAGCGCAATTTCCCTGCTTATTGCCATCGCCACCATATTCGGGGCTTTGCATTTTCTTTTTTTGTTTGGGATCATAGTAACAATATGGCCAGCCGCAATCGCTGCCTTTTTTTACCATAAACAATTCTTCGGCAGGCAACTCGGAATTCTCTTCATCGGTATAGTGCTCCGGATCGATAAAATTTAATTGATCACGCCCATGCTGCATAACATACAGGTTGCTGTTTTGCAGGTTCCAATCAAGGCCCACCACATTTCTTAAACCGGTGGCATAACGAACTCCTTGTGCATAAGATTGATTTTGCTGATTGATCCTGAACTGCCAGATGCCTCCTCCTTTTTCCAGTATGGGACAGGGATTTTGTCCCGGTGAACCCGGTGTTCTGTCGAGTACCTGGCAGGCATTGGATGGTGCCCCGATAGTTACATAGATACTACCAGCATTATCGAGTGCAAGTGATTTAGTCTGGTGCTGTGGTCCACTTAATAGACCCGTTACGATCTTTTCGGGGTTAGCCGGGTCAGCAACTTCATTATTCACCAGTTTATACCTGAACACCTCCTCATTTGACGAAGCATATAAATAACCATTCTTAATGGCAATGCCTGTTCCTCCATAATTGCCAAAGCTTTTAACCACCTCATATTTACCATCTTTATCGGCATCCCTTAAAACATAAATTCCTTTTCCTTCTTTCAGGTTGCTGAGTTTTACATAAATATCTCCATTACTATTAATTGCCATGTGACGGTTTCGGCCCAACTGTTCAACAACAGGCGTGGCCTTGAAGCCAGCAGGCAATTTCAGTTCGCCATCAACAGGGGTAGCTTCTTTCCTGATCATCGAAGAGACTATTACTATCAATCCAACTGCCAATAAGATTTTACTGATCCTTTTCATATTAAATATTTATGCGCTAAAATTAATGAATTCGTTTATTGTATAGTTTGAAAAACATTTTATGGATGGTATCCGTCAATCAATATTCTGTCTTACCTTAACCCTCCAAAACTAAAATTTATGGTCATTCAGCGTTCACTTCTCAGTTTTCTTTTTCTCTTGTCTTCATTCATTGCCGTTAAAGCACAGGATGATGTTTCTTACAAAACACCTCCGAAAGATATTGCCGACATGTTGTTGGCGAAACCTACTCCTAATATCAATATAGATGATAAAGGAGAATGGATGATATTCACCGAAAGCAATAGCTATCCTTCTGTTGAAGAGTTAGCAAGACCAGAACTGCGTATTGCCGGTCTGCGTATCAATCCCAATAATTTCGGGCCCAGCCGCCAGAATTTTATTAATAATCTTTATTTCAAAAATAATTCTACCGGCAAGGAATATAAGAT
>DASVNY010000065.1:0-12145 GCA_036383615.1 Chitinophagaceae bacterium | reverse complement strand
TGCACTGCAGCAATTCAATGCTAACAAGCGAACTTCTGAAACTGCTCAAAAAGCCTATGACTTCGCAAAAAGACGCTATGATGTAAATCTCTTGTCTATTTATGATCTTATCAATAGCCGTAATAGTTTTCAAACGGCGAGAATACAAATGCTGTATGCACAGTATGATTATGTTTTTAAAATGAAAGTGCTTGAATTTTATAAAGGACAGGGAATAAAACTCTGACAGTTCACAAACGATAGAAAATGAATAAAACTTTAAAGCGAATATTGATCGGCCTGGGTATAGTAGCGGCCCTGTTCATTATTGTAAAAATGATGAATAAAGGAGGCGATAAGGGTGTGATAAAAGTAGCCACTGAAAAAGCAGCGAAACGCACCATTATAGAAACGGTAAATGCCCCGGGCAAAATTTACCCCGAAGTAGAAGTAAAGATCAGCCCTGATATTTCAGGTGAAATAACCGAGTTGAATGTAGCCGAAGGCGACAGCGTGAAAAGGGGCCAGGTGCTTGCCCGCGTATATGCAGATATTTATGCATTGCAAAGAGACGAAGCTGCCTCAAGAGTAAATCAATCAAGGGCAACAGTTGATAATAGCAGTGCCGCACTAGAGGCATTAAAAGCAAATCTCGACCAGGCGAAACAAACCTACGACCGCAACAAAAAGCTTTTTGATGATAAAGTGATATCAAAAGCGGAACTGGAACAATTTGAGACAACCTTAAAGTCTGCACAGGCCAATTATAATGCCGCGCAACAAAATATAAAAAGTTTGGAAGCAGGTGTAGAAACCGCGAGAACAGGATTGACTTCTGCAAACAAGAACCTGGGCAGGGCCACCTTAACTGCCCCGATGGATGGCGTGATCTCTTCCTTGAAAATTAAAAAGGGTGAAAGAGTAGCGGGCAATAGTTTTAATATAGGAACGGAAATGATGACTGTTGCGGATATGGCGGTACTGGAAGTAAGGGTGGATGTTGGTGAAAATGATATTGTAAAGGTCAGCATTGGCGATTCAGCAGACATAGAAGTCGATGCTTACAATAACAGGAAGTTCAAAGGAGTGGTGACGCAGATAGCAAGTAGTGTGAAAACCGCATCGGCATTGACGAGCTCAAATGATGTTACTAATTATGAAGTGAGGATAAGGCTGGATAAGGAATCATATAAAGATCTTATAGATCCGTCTAAGCCAAAGAAATTTCCTTTTCGCCCGGGAATGAATGCAAGCGCTGATATAAAAACAAGAAGGATCGATAATGTGTTATCAGTTCCTATTGGTGCTGTGAATGCAAGAGTAAAAGGCAGCGAAATGAATATGGATGACAAGAAAAAAGAAGACAATAAACGTAAAGAAGAGGCGGATGCCGGGAATACACAAACTACCGTTACAGATGAACTGGAAGAAATAGTATTTGTGCTGCAAAAAGATGGAACAGTTAAAAAGGTGGTGGTCCGCTCAGGCATACAGGACATCAATTATCTTGAAATACTAAGTGGTATTAAAGAGGGCGATGAAGTTGTGACCGATCCTTATACGGCCGTGAGTAAAACGCTTAAGGATGGGATGAAAGTGAAAGTGGTGCCGAAAGACAAGTTGTTTGAGTAATAGGAGTGATACGGGTTCCCACAAAGCCACTAAGATCACTAAGAAAATCGAAGAAATAACTTTGTGCTCTTAGTGGCTTAGTGGGAAAATACTTTCAAGCCTTACCGCTACTCCGGGTAATATGAATTAGTCTCTTAGCTTATATTCTTTCCTACCTTTATAAATAATCTGCAAGAAATGAAGTTTGGTATCATTGGCAGCGGAAGCTGGGCAACAGCATTGGCAAAAATTCTAACGGACAAGAAGCATTCTATTCAATGGTGGATAAGGAATGCAGCAACTATCGCTCATATAGAAAAACGAAACCACAATCCTCACTATTTAAGTTCGGTTAATTTTGATACTTCGTTCCTGAATATGTCAACTGATGTAAAATCAGTAGTGCAACAATCGGATGTTCTCGTGATTGCTGTTCCCTCTGCTTATGCGGAACAAAGTCTTGCCGCTTTATCACCGACGGATTGGAAAGATAAAAAGGCTATCTCCGCTATTAAAGGACTGCTACCCGGCAAGGATATTTTGCTCAATTACTATTTACAGGAACAATTTGGCTTGATATTGGAAAACTATTTTGCCGTACTCGGTCCCTGTCATGCAGAAGAAGTGGCTGCGGAAAAACTTTCCTATCTCACCTTTTCAGGAGAAGACATTCAGTCTGCTTCGGAAATAGCTTCTCATTTTTCGACCGATTATATTAATACGGTTGTCAACCATGATATCCTGGGTGTGCAATATGCTGCAGTGCTCAAGAATATTTATGCATTGGGTGCAGGTATAGCACATGGACTTGATTATGGTGACAATTTTCTCAGCGTTTATATTGCCAATGCTGCTGATGAGATGGCGGGTTTTTTAAAGGCATTTGGCGCCGAACATATCGTTGTAGGTGAGCATGAAGGCGAGGACCCGCTCACACATCGTAAAACCCCTAATTATGCTGCTTCCGTATATCTCGGTGACCTGTTGGTTACCTGCTATTCGCTATATAGCCGCAACAGGACCTTTGGTAATATGATCGGTAAGGGGTATTCGGTAAAAGCTGCCCAATTGGAAATGAACATGGTGGCAGAAGGGTATCATGCGTCAAAATGTATTAACAATATCAATACATCCATAGGTGCAGCGATACCGGTTGCTGAAACTGTCTATAAGATACTATGGGAAAATGTTAAACCATCGGAGGGCTTTAAACGCATAGAACAGGTTTTGGTCTGAGAATTGAACTAAAGAGATTGCGATTTGATCATTAAAATTTTACCCTATGCCTTTTTCGTACCATGGATTCGGACCGACGGCTATACTTATTATGATAGCTTGTCTTGCTGGAAAACAGATGTATGATTATTGGAGACAGCACCAAAAGTTCTAACTTCAAGGATCAGTAAACCACCTTGCATGATCCAGTTTTTCCAGGTTCTATTTTTCTGCTCAGCAGTTATACTTATTGTTTTGAATGTCCTTCAGTTCAACAAATACCAGGAAGGAAGAAAGGGAGGTTCTGCTACCTATTCCATCAAATGGTTCAATTTTGTAATCACTTCACTGGTTGCATTGGGATGTGTGTTGAACATCCTTGTCAGGTGGATCAGTAAAGGTTAAAAGAACAGGTCGGCAGCGATACCATCGGCTAATAATTTCCCTTCTTTAGTGAGAACAAGCCTGTTATTTTCTTCAACGATCAGCCCGGAGAAAATAAATTTTTGAGCAGTAGCTTTTAAAACCTTCCTGTTTTCAGTGCTTATTTTTTCAAGATCCAAACCTTCCATCGTGCGAAGGGAAGTCATGATATATTCATTCAGCTTTTGCTTTTCGGTCAATACTTCCTTTTCAAAAGGAATTGTTCCCCTGTTGATGGCATCGATATACTGTGAGTTGTTGGCCACGTTCCATTGTCTTGACACGCCATCAAAAGAATGAGCGGAGGGGCCAAGACCTAAATATTTTGCTCCCTGCCAGTAAGAGGAATTATGGCGACTGCGCCAGCCGGGCTTTGCAAAATTGGAGATCTCGTAATGCTCATAGCCTGCAGCTTCCAGCCAGTTCATCAATAAAAGAAATTGCTCTGATTGTTTATCGGGGTTTACATCTTCGGATTTATGCTGCTCGATCATTTTCTGCAAAGGCGTTTTTGGTTCTACGGTCAGCGCATAACAGGAAAGATGAGGAATGTTTAATGAAATGGCCTTTTCTACATTCTGTTTCCATTTTTCATTGGTCAGCTGCGGGGTTCCATAGATCAGGTCCATCGTGATATTGTCAAAATGTTGCTTTGCCAATTGCAAATTATCAATGGCCTGTTTTGCATTATGCGCCCGGTTCATCCATTGCAGGTCCTCTTCAAAAAAACTTTGAACACCGATGCTTAGGCGGTTAACGCCGGCCGCTTTCCAGCCAACCAGTTTCTCTTCTGTAATATCATCGGGATTTGCTTCCAGCGTTATTTCCACAGTTTCGGATACTGAAAAGCTGTTGCGGATTTTCAGTATCATATCCCGCACTTCATCATTTGTGCATAAGCTCGGCGTTCCTCCGCCAAAATAGATGGTTTCGATCGTTTCGCCGGCCAGGTAGTCTTTTTGTAATTCGATCTCCTTCAATAAAGCAGCCAGCAATTCGTTCTTATACCTTAGTGAAGTGGCAAAATGGAAATTGCAATAGTGGCAACTTTGTTTACAGAAAGGGATATGAATATAGATGCCTGCCAATTGATTTTACTATTTAATGAATAATTTAGCTGTTAATATCCGCCGAAAGGCCGCATGATAAAACTGAAACTGCAAATATCGGTTCTTGTTTTTTTGATACTGACTGTTTGTGCTAAAGCACAGCAAAATTATTCACTTCGTATTAAAGGCGTTGATAAGGATTCAGTGTTTATAACAACGCAATTGGGCATCAGCACATCGTTTGCTTCCCGGGCTGCCTGCATAGATTATATAAACAAACTGCCCGCATTACTACAATCCAAAGGATATGTGACATCATCTGTTGATAGCCTCCGGTATGACTCTTCCTATGCTGCAATGATATTGTTTATAGGAGAAAAGTATCATTGGGCCGAACTGAATGCATCAGGTGTTGACCCGCTATTGCTTGAAGCAGTCGGGTGGAGAGCCAAAATGTTTTCCAATAAACCAATGGATTTTGCACAGGTGACTGCCTGGCAGGATAAGATTTTAAATCACCTGGAGAACAACGGCTACCCATTTGCAAAAGTGTATCTCGACAGCCTGCAACTGGAGAATGAGAATGTAAAGGCCCAATTAAAAGTTGAAAAAGGATTGGCTTATAAAGTTGACAGTATCCGTGTATTTGGAGAAGCAAAGATCTCCAATAGTTATTTACAACGTTATTTAGGGATCAGTAATGGAAGCTCTTACAGTAAGGAAAAATTGCAGCGGGTGAGTAAGAAGATGAAAGAGCTGACCTGGGTAGAAGAAGAGTATCCTTCCGACCTTACCTTGTTGGGTGGCGGATCGGTGTTGAATATGTACCTGAAGCAAAAGAAAAGCAGCCAGGTGAATGTGCTTGTCGGCTTTTTACCTAATAATGATCAGCTCTCCTCAAAAAAAATGCTGATAACGGGAGAAGCCAATATCAATTTAAAAAACGCATTTGGCGCAGGAGAAACATTGGGTCTTAACTGGCAACAATTGCAAGTGAAATCACCACGGCTCAATCTGCTTTACCAGCATCCGTTTTTATTCAATACGGCAATTGGTCTTGATTTTTCATTCGATATGTTTAGAAAGGACAGCACTTTTTTAAATGTCAATTTTCAGTTGGGAGCGCAGTATATGCTGGACCAACATCAATCGGGTAAACTCTTTATCCAAAAATTTCAAACCATCGTCAATGGGGTTGATAAGAACTTTCTTTTGCAAAACCGGCGATTGCCTGATGAGGCGGATGTCAGTTCTACGAATGCAGGGATAGATTATGAATTCAATAATACCAACTACCGGTTAAACCCGAGAAAAGGAAATGAGATACGTGTGATCACATCAGTCGGTACCAAGAAGCTGAAGAGGAATAATGAAATAATGACCCTGAAGGATCCTAATGATCCGTCATTTGAATTTGGGACTTTGTATGATACAACAAAGCTTAAAACCTACCAGTTCAGGATAAGGACCACTACGGCGAGATTTTTCCCGGTAGGAAAACAAAGTACGGTGAAGCTGGCCCTGAATGCCGGCCTGTATGAAAGCGGTAATATTTTCCGGAATGAATTGTTCCAGTTAGGTGGGTATAAATTATTGCGTGGTTTTGATGAGGAGAGTCAATACTTGTCACAGTTTGCGATTGCCACTTTGGAATACAGGATACTAACCGGACAGGCAAACTCCTATTTCTATTTATTGCTTGATGGCGGCTGGGGAAAAAATAAAAGCCAGAATATTAATGTTGACTATGGCTACCTCGGAACAGGATTTGGTCTTGCCTTTGAAACCAAAGCGGGAATATTTAACCTGGCCTGGGCAGTGGGCAAAAGAAATGATACAGAATTCAGTCTTCGTCAATCCAAGTTGCATTTCGGCTTCCTTAATTATTTTTAAAGGATTGTTCTATTCGGTAAGCACTTCAATATTTTTGCAGCATAATCATTCTTAGTGACCCGTTTTTCTATCCTGCTTATATGTTGCCTGTTTTTTTTCATTCCCGGTCTGTTTGCGCAGCAGGATAGTACTGCAGTTATTGATACAACGAAGCCTGTCATTCCAGATACTGTTGCTTCACAAACTCCTGTAGTTGACCTTTCCGATTCCTTTTCAAAAAAGCCTGTTGTAGCAGATAGTGGCTGGCAGGTTGATAAAAGCATGCCGCTTATTTACCAGGTAATGAAGGGCAACCCTTATTATGGGTTCGGAACCAGGCCAACTGTTATCCCTGTTTCCGACCTGAAAGTATTTAATGGCAAAGAATTATTGTTTTATGTGCTGATCGCTTTATTGCTTGTGTTTGCATTGATCAAGCAGGCATTCCCCAAATATTTCACTGACCTGTTCAGGCTTTTTTTCAGGACCACATTGAAACAGCGGCAGGTGAGGGAACAATTGATGCAAACACCGCTGCCTTCGCTGTTAATGAATGGTTTCTTTGTTATCTGCACAAGTTTGTATGCTACGTTCCTTTTCCTTCATTTCAGGCTGATCGATGAAGCTGATTTCTGGTTATACTTTTTATATAGTTGCCTGGGCCTGTCCGCTATCTATTTTGTAAAGTTTGTGGGACTAAAGATCACCGGGTGGATTTTTGGGATAGAGGAGGCGGCCAATGCTTATATTTTCATCGTGTTCATTATTAATAAAGTGATCGGTGTTTTTCTTTTGCCGTTCCTGCTGTTGCTTGCTTTTCTCACGAGTGGGGGTTACCAGGCGGCATTGGTTTTGTCATGGATAGGTGTAGGTGGGCTATTCCTTTATCGTTTTATTTTGTCTTATTCGGCGGTGCATAATCAGGTCAGGTTCAATCTCTTTCATTTCTTTTTATATCTCTGTGCTTTTGAGATCGCCCCCCTTTTACTGATTTACAAGCTTTTACTGGTAGTTTTTCAATAGAAACCTCTTACCTTTGCGCACAACTTTAGCCGAGCCGCACATGGTAAATAATGGGGTTACAAAGGCCGATGTTCAGGCCAAAGCGAAACAAAAGATCCTGATTACCCAACCGAAGCCCGAAAGCGACAAATCGCCGTATTTCGAGCTTTCAAGGAAATATAACGTGGATCTGGAGTTTTATCCTTTTATCAAGCTGGAAGCCATTCCGGCCAAAGATTTCCGCAAACAAAAAATAGAGATACAGAATTATACCGGTGTCATCTTCACCAGCCGGAACGCTATCGATCATTTTTTCCGCACCTGTGAAGAAATGAAAGTGAGTGTTTCCCAGGATACCAAATATTTCTGTATAACTGAGGCGGTTGCTCTTTACCTGCAAAAATTCATTCTCTATCGTAAAAGAAAGGTCTTTTATGGCGCTGATGGCACTAATAAAAGCATGTTTGATGTTGTCAACAAACATAAGAACAATGAAAAGTTCCTCTATGTATGTTCCGAGAACCAGCAGGATAACGAGATAGTGAACTGGCTGAAGAATAATAATTGCGAATATGCACTGGCCTTTATGTACAGGAGCGTTAGCAGCGATGTGAAGGAAATTCTTACAAGAACAGAGTATGATATCATTTGCTTTTTTACCCCAAGTGGTGTAAAGAGCCTGTTTGATAATGTTCCAAAGTATAAACAGAATGGAACCGTGATTGGTGCATTTGGCAGCAACACTTCTAAAGCTGCTGAAGATGCGGGATTGAAACTGGAGATCAAAGCGCCACAACCACAAACACCAAGCATGGTAGCGGCACTCGAGCAGTTTCTTTCAGGTGGAATTAAAAAGAAATAAGTAATTATTCAGTAATACGAAGGGCAGCTATTAGCTGCCTTTTTTTGTTGGCTCATTTTTAATGAGGGTAACTTTGGTATATGTCAAAGACGAATAAACTCATCGATGAAACAAGTCCTTATTTATTACAGCATGCTCACAACCCTGTAAACTGGTATCCCTGGAGTGAAGAAGCATTAAACGAAGCGAGGCAAAAGAATAAACCTATACTGGTAAGCATCGGCTATTCGGCTTGTCATTGGTGCCATGTAATGGAAAGGGAAAGTTTTGAAGACGAAGCGACGGCTGAAATCATGAATGAGCATTTTGTCAATATTAAAATTGACAGGGAGGAAAGACCGGATCTTGACCATATATATATGGATGCGGTGCAGGCGATGACCGGGAGCGGAGGCTGGCCCTTGAATGTCTTTTTAACTCCTGAAGGCAAGCCATTCTATGGCGGCACTTATTTTCCTCCACAAGCTGCATATAACCGGCCGTCATGGCAGGATGTTTTAATGGGAGTGTCCAAAGCCTTTACTGAAAAGCGGCATGAAATAGATGCACAGGCGGAAAACCTGACTGAACATTTATTAAAATCAAATGCATTCGGGCTGCAGGCAAATAAAGAAGCTGACCTGTTCAGTAAAGAAAAGACAGGGCAGGCATTTGAAAATATTATAAAGACGGCCGATAAGGAATGGGGAGGTTTTGGAAAAGCCCCGAAGTTTCCGCAAACATTCACCATACAGTATTTGCTCCGCTATCATCATTCAAGCGGGAATGAGAAAGCCTTGCAGCAGGCATTATTGAGTTTGGATAAAATGATCGAAGGAGGTATTTATGACCAGGTAGGAGGAGGCTTTGCCCGCTATTCTACCGATACAGAATGGCTGGCCCCCCACTTTGAAAAAATGCTTTATGATAACGCGTTGCTCGTTTCAGTTTTGAGTGAAGCCTACCAGCTTACGAAAAAAGAAAGATATAAAGAGGTGATTGAAGAAACGATTGCTTTTGTTCAAAGAGAACTCTTGCATGATAGCGGAGGGTTTTATGCTGCGCTGGATGCGGATAGTGAAGGAGAGGAGGGAAAGTTTTATGTGTGGAGTTATGAAGAGGTCCGTTCGATTTTAAAAGAGGATGCGGACCTGTTTTGCGAATACTATGATGTGACAGAGAAAGGCAATTGGGAAGAAACAAATATTCTCCGGGTGAGGGAACCTTTAGAAAAATTCGCGGATAGAAAAAACATAGGGGTCGGTGAATTAAAGGAAACGATAGCGAGAGCCGGGACCAAACTACTTGGGATAAGGAATAATAGGGTTCGCCCGGGCCTTGATGATAAGATCATTTTAGGCTGGAACGCTTTGATGAATACGGCCTGTAGTAAGGCGTTTATGGCAACGGGTAATGCTGCATATAAGCAAATGGCAATAGACAATATGCAATGCTTATTGGAGAAGTTTACTTCGGATGCGGGGGGATTTTATCATACCTGGAAAAATGATCAGGCTAAGTACCCGGCCTTTTTGGATGACTATGCTTTTTTGATACAGGCCTTGCTTCATCTCCAGGAAATAACGGCAGAAACGAAATGGTTGGACAAGGCAGCCGCGATTACCGAACATGTTATTTCCGGCTTTAGCGAGGAGGAGACCGGATTCTTCTTTTATACCGGCAGGGACCAAAAAGATATTATTGTCCGCAAAAAGGAAGTGTATGATGGGGCGGTGCCGTCTGGCAATGCGGTGATGGCGCTCAACCTGCATCATCTTGGTATTTTAATGGACAGGCCCGACTGGAGGGGGAGGAGTGAAACGATGTTGTCATCCCTTGGCCAGGCCATCATCCGTTACCCGGGTTCTTTTGGGGTTTGGGCCTGCCTGCTTTTGGAAAAAATAAGGGGTACAAATGAGATAGCTATTATCGGGAAAGACTATGCGAGCATGGTGTCTGAATTATATGCTTATTATATACCTCATAAGGTGCTGATGGCATCCGGATTTGGCTCAGAACAGTACCCTTTATTAAGGCGTAAAGAGGGGCCCGATTCCACCAACGTTTATTTGTGTAAAGATTACGTATGTGATCTACCTGTGTCTTCCGTAAAAGCCCTTATATCCCTGATACACAGGGCTACTGGCGCATAATATAATTTTGAGTTAATACAATAATAGGGGAATAATGTCCGTTAGAGAATTTACCTCGTAAAAGACGCTTTTATTTGAAAAAAATAAATCTTAACGTTGTGTTACCGAATAACCCAAAATATTATATTTGCCCAATACCCTTTAAGTGTATGAAAATGAAAAACCTTTATTACCCTCTCCTCGTAATTGCCTGCGCCTCTATGATGGCGAGTTGTGGTATCATTGGAGGAAAGAAAAACAAAGGCGGTAGCCTTCCCAATGATGGCCAGGTGCATGGTGTTGCTCCGGGAACAAAATATGTCTTGCCCAAACCTCCGGGCATGGTGTATATACCCCAGGGCACATTTCACATGGGTCCCAGTGATGAGGATCCAGCGTATGCATTCAGCGCCCGCAATCGTGCAGTCTCTATCAGTGGCTTCTGGATGGATGCCAATGAGATCACCAACAACGAGTATCGTCAGTTCGTAAACTGGGTTCGTGACTCTGTCACTGCCCGGAAGCTCGGCAAGGTTAAAGCCGGCGCTGATGGTAACGAGTATGTGAATTGGGACGAAATGAGAAAATTCAATTGGTCAGATCCAAAGAATGTTGAAGCATTGGGTCAGACTGATCTGATACTGCCTCCCGAAGAAAGAATCTTTGGTAAAAAAGAACTGGATGTATCCAAGATCGTTTACCAGGTTGAAAAATTCGATCTGAAGGAAGCTGCTAAAAAACAGAACGCCGGTGTTCCCCGTTCAAAATTCGTTCAGCGTTATCCTGAAAGAGTTTATCCTGATACACTGGTTTGGATACGCGACTTCTCATACTCATATAATGAGCCGATGACGAAGCGTTACTTCTCTCACCCTGCATTTGGAAACTATCCTGTGGTGGGTGTGAGCTGGAAACAAGCGGAAGCTTTTTGTAACTGGAGAACACTTTACCTCAATACGTTTTTGGATAGCAAGAAAAGAGCACAGGAGTCTGACTTCCGTCTTCCAACAGAAGCACAGTGGGAGTATGCGGCTCGTGGTGGTCGTTCACAAACAATGTTCCCCTGGGGTAACTATTATTTAAGAAATAAGAAAGGTTGCTTGATGGCCAACTTCAAACCTGGCCGCGGTAACTATCCTGAAGATGGTGGATTCTACACTGTTCGTGCCGATGCTTACTGGCCCAATGATTATGGTCTGTATTGCATGTCAGGTAACGTAGCCGAGTGGACCTCTTCAATATATTATGAAGGCAGAAACAATTTCCAGCACGACATGAACCCTGATGTTCGCTGGAACGCCAAAGACGATGATCCTCCTTTGATGAAGCGTAAGATCATCCGTGGCGGTAGCTGGAAAGACGTAGGTTATTACCTGCAAAATGGTACAAGCACTTACGAATACCAGGACACAGCTAAATCATATATCGGTTTCCGTTGTGTAATTGACCTGCCTGCAGCTCCTCAAAAAGGTCGTCGTAGATAATCGAATTATATAAAAAGAGGTCTCAATTAAAGACCTCTTTTTTATACAATTTTGTATTCATTATTCCGTTTAATCTTAGTAAAAATTTAATAAACTATAAAAATCGAGCCCTTATGCGTTTCTTTAAAACCCATCGAGGTCAGGTAGTCCTCAACTTTATCTTCGCATTCTTTGCCGCAGTAGTAATTCTCGGAGCATTGTTTAAGATCCGTCACTGGCCCGCAGCCGATGAGATGATCACATTAGGTCTCTTCTCAGAAGTTGTTGTGTTTTTGGTGATGGCCTTCATGGTGCCTCCTCCGGAAGAACCACATTGGCAGCGTTATTTCCCTGATATCAATGTTCACCCTGATCTTGATCCAAACTTCAAACCAACTCCGCTTACCTTACCTGGTAGCTCTGGCAACCCTGCGTTGACCAAAATGGAAGATATGCTGCGTGATGCAGATATCACTCCTGCTAACCTCGGTCGTTTAAGCGACAACTTTAAAAAATTAGGTACTACTGTTGACAAGATGAGCGACATCAGTGATGTTG
>DASVNY010000064.1:0-2160 GCA_036383615.1 Chitinophagaceae bacterium | reverse complement strand
TGAGAGTTTGAGATTTGACATACCGTGTTTGTAATAATCAGCAAACCTGGCAATTTTTTGCCAGATAATAAAATCATTGTGCTAATGAAGCGAGAAGCGCGGCTACTTTTTCTTTTATAAGATCCCTTACTTTTCTAAAATCATTTTCATTCATATCTCTCGGATCGGGGATCTGCCAGTCAATAAACTGTTTAGCCGGCATCCAGGGGCAGGCATCGCCACATCCCATTGTTACTACCGCATCAAAAGGGGCAAATGCTTTTACCTGGTCAAGCGATTTTGAATGATGGGCAGTAAGATCATAGCCCAACTCTTTCATTGATGCAATGGCTTTCGGGTTGATATTTCCTGACGGTTTCGATCCGGAGCTATAAACCGCTACATCGTCTCCTCCGATCATCCTGGCAAAGGCCTCACTCATTTGAGAACGGTTGGAATTTTCAACGCAGACAAAAAGGATCTTTTTTTTGTTCATGGTAAAGATTATAAGAAGAGAGGCCAATCGACCTCTCTGTTTGTTTTTTAGCAGCAACCGAAATCAGTTACGCCGCCGCAGCAACCACCGCCATTATTGGGGTCGTTGTACTGGTTCATGTTTACTTTCATGGCTTTACTTTTTATGGTTATGAAATATGAGACTAACAACATTTTGCATTCTGTTCTTTCAATTTTTCAAATAGGGAATTGAAATCGGCATTGAATTTTTCAAAGGCCTTCCAGTTGATGCAGTAGCAGCTTCGGGGTCCGTCCGTTTCACCATCTATCAACCCGGCATTTTTTAATTCTTTGAGGTGCTGGCTCACGGTGCTTTGTGCCAGCGGCAGCACTTCTACGATTTCACCACAGATGCACTGGTTTCTTTTTGCCAGCACACTTAGTATAGCAATACGTGCCGGGTGACTCAATGCCTTGGCAAAAGAAGCTAATGACTGCTCTTTAACACTAAACTCTTCTTTTTTATGTATGGCCATTCATTAATCTTATATCGCAAATATACGATTAAGCGTTTTGAACCGCCAAATATATTTTTACGAAGAATGGTAGTCGGCTATTATTAGTTTATGAACGGCGCTTTTCCAACGAAATAAGAATACCGCTGAGAATGATACAGCAGATTCCCGAAAGCGACATCAGGTCGGGGAAGGCATCGCCCAGCGCCATGCCGATAAAAACAGAGAAGATAATATTGGCATAACCGATAGAGGAAACAACCCCTGCCTTATCGGAGCCATAAGCTTTCGTAACAAAGTATTGCCCAAACAAAGCAAATAATCCCAGGGACAAAACATAGAGCCATTCAATTCCCTGTGGCCATCGCCAGGCAATAAAAAAAACATCATCGGTGGGCAAATTAAAAATGAAACCGATCAGCATAAAAATGCAAGGCACTAAAACACCCATGCCAATGAATCCAAGCACAATGATCCTTGCATCGTATATGCCTGCGAGTCGATTCACGGTGATATAGGCCAGTGCCGAAGTAATGCCCGACAACAAACCAACCAGATGGTAATGTAACGGGAAGTGCATTGCGGGTTTATAGATGAGCAACATTCCGGCAAAACCCAATAGCACGGCCAGCAAAACCATGCGGCCATGATATTCTTTAAAAAACAAAAAAGAAAATACGGCAATGAACAATGCTGATGTCAGGTTATAGGTCATGGCGGTTCCCAGCGGGATATGAAGAATGCTATATAACAATGTATATAACGCCGTAGTTCCCATCAGGCCGCGAAAAACCAGCAATTGAATTTTTCCGCCTTTGTTTACCGGAGGTTTTATCATGAAACCAATGATGAGCACAATTAATCCAATAAAATTTCTCCAAAAGACAAGTTGCCCCGCACCAAAACTTCCTTTCAGCAATTTGGCGGAGCCGCCCATTAATGAAAAGCCAAGTGCTGCAAGCAGCATATAGAATATCCCTTTATAACGCCGGTCAATGGCCATAGCGATAAAGGTAAATGTTTAACTTGTAGTGAATATGCCCACGATCTATATAATAGCGGGTTGTAACGGAGCGGGAAAAACAACTGCGGCGTATAGCCTGTTGCCAGACGTTTTTCAAACGGTTGAATTTATTAATGCAGACGAAATCGCAAGAGGGCTGTCCCCACTAAATCCGGAAGGAGCCGCCTTTGCTGCCGGAAGGATCAT
>DASVNY010000063.1:0-4858 GCA_036383615.1 Chitinophagaceae bacterium | reverse complement strand
CATCAGCCAAAGATGAGTAAGTGCCAATTCCTAATCACCAATACCTAGTAAACTAATTAACTAATAACCCAGTCAACCAACACCCTTGCACTTCCTCTTTGCCTGGCGATATTTCAAAGCAAAAAAATCCACGAATGCGATCAATATCATTGCGTGGACAAGCATTGCCGCGATCATCATCGGCACTACGGTGCTCATCTTAGTGCTGAGTGTGTTCAATGGTTTTGAGGGACTGGTGAAATCCCTGTATTCTTCTTTCTACACCGATCTGAAAATTATCCCTGCTTCGGGCAAAACAATGATCATTTCTCCTGAGCAACTGGAACAGCTAAGATCAGTGAAAGGCATTAGAAACTTTTCAATGGTAGTAGAGGAAAAGGCCCTCGTGCAAAATGGAGAGTATAACCAATCGGTTGTATTTCTGAAAGGAGTGGATGAGAACTATCGTTATGTTTCCGGCGTTTCAAATAGTATCGTCAACGGGGTGTATGATCTTGGAACGGAAGATCAACCCAAGCTGGTATTGGGGGGAGGAGTGGAAGGTAACCTGGGTATCCAGGCCGATAGGAATATCTATTTATTGAAAATATATCTTCCGCGAAAGGGCAATTCGGCGCAAATAAATATGCTGGAAGATATCAGCAATGACACCATACGTTCTTCTGCCGCTTTCATGATACAGCAGGATTTTGATAACAAGTATGGTATTACCAATATTGATTTTGTAAAAAAGACATCCCGTCTTGCTGCTGATGAATACAGTGCCGTGGAAATTGCTTTAAAAGATCCGGGTGAACCACAGGAAGTAAAAAGTTCCTTACAAAAACTATTCGGTAAAGAGTATAAAGTGTATGACCGCTATCAACAGAACCAATCCTTATATGCCGTGATGAACCTGGAACGGTGGGTGATATATGGAGTGCTATGTCTTATCCTGGTTGTAGCCGCCTTTAATATGATCGGTGCATTGACGATGCTGGTACTTGAAAAAAGAAAGGATATCAATGTGCTTCATGCTATGGGTGGCAACAAAAAATTTATTCAGAAGATCTTTTTAAGCGAAGGGATATTACTGGCCCTTATTGGTGGCGGTATCGGCATGCTGCTGGCTACGGGCATTGCATTACTGCAAATAAATTTTCACCTGATACCATTGGAAGGAGGATCTTTCCTGATAGATTATTTCCCCATCAAACTCCGGTTAATGGATTTTCTTTTAGTGGGGGCAACAGTGTTTATTATTGCCTTGCTTGCATCATGGCTGCCATCGCGAAAAGCAGCCTCACAGGATTTTTCGCTCAGAAGCGAATAATGAGTGATTCACTTCTACATTTTGCATTTTAAATTTTACATTCTACATTCCTCTGTTCAGTAGTCTCCCAGCGTTTCAGGAAGCTGCGCCAGCGCTTTAGCCAATTGCTCATCATTCGGCGCAATGCCATGCCATTCGTGTGAACCTTCCATAAAGTCAACACCCTTGCCCATTTCAGTGGTCATTAATATAACGATCGGTTTGCCTTTGCCGATAAAGGTTTTGGCATGTTCGAGTGTTTTCACCATTTCATCTACATCGTTACCTTTTTCTAACCGGATCACTTGCCAGTCAAAAGCGGCAAACTTTGCAGCGAGATCGCCGAGGTTCATCACTTTTTTAGTGGGTCCATCAATCTGTTGACCGTTCCAGTCAACGGTTGAAATGAGGTTATCAACTTTATGATGGGCAGCAAACATCACAGCTTCCCATATCTGTCCTTCCTGCAACTCGCCATCGCCATGAAGGGAATAGACAGTGGTTGATTCGTTGTTTAATTTCTTGGTAAGCGCTGCGCCAATGGCTGCACTCAGGCCCTGGCCCAATGATCCCGAAGCCATTCGTATCCCGGGCAAATGTTCGTGGGTGGCAGGATGACCCTGCAACCGTGAATTTATTTTGCGGAACGTGCCCAATTCTTTTTTATCAAAATAACCTGAACGGGCCAGCGTAGAATAAAACACAGGTGAAATATGCCCATTGGATAGGAAAAATACGTCTTCATTAGTGGCATTCATATTGAATGCAGGGTCATGTTTCATCACTTTGAAGTATAAAGCCGTAAAAAACTCCACACAACCCAATGATCCACCCGGGTGGCCACTGCTGGCGCCATGCACCATTCTAACAATATCTCTGCGAATTTGAGAAGCGATTGCATTTAGTTCTGCCATAAAACTTTTTTCCTTTTAAACTTTTTGTATCTTGCTGATTCAAACCACCGATGCGCTGCAAAAGTGCAATCTTTTTCGATACAAAATCCATCCGGATTAATCAATCTAACAACAAAAATCACGACATCCTGTGCTTCATCATTATTTAATGTTTGGCAACATTAAAAAGATTGGCATTCAATAGGAAAACCAAAGGTGAACACATATTTTTGTACCGCTAAACCCTGCCTGATGCTTGATGTTTTATTGACTGCTTCGGTTTCTTTCATAATCTCATTTCTGGCTATACCGGTGGTGTTGCAGATCGCTGAGCAGAAAAAACTCTATGATATTCCTGATGAAAGAAAGGTTCATTCCCGTCCCGTGGCCTCATTAGGCGGTGTGGGGATCTTTGGAGGCTTTTTACTGGCGTCCCTTCTTTCCATCCAGGGCTATATTAACCCTGAGTTCCAGTACTTTTTCGCCGCTGCACTGGTGATCTTTTTCCTCGGTCTGAAAGATGACCTGATGGTGCTTTCGGCCAGCAAAAAGTTTGTGGGACAAGTGATTGCAGCTTCTATCATCATCCATTTGGGAGGCATTCGCCTTGAAAGTATGCATGGTCTTTTTGGTTTTGAGCAGGTGCCCGAAGGTTTTGGCCTTGCCCTGTCATACCTGACCATCATCGTTGTTATCAACTCTTTTAATCTTATTGATGGAGTGGATGGCCTTGCTTCCAGTTTGGGCATTCTCACCATGCTGATATTCGGTACTTATTTCTTTGCTATCAACCAGCAGGCTTATGCTTTACTGGCATTTTCAATGGCCGGTAGCCTGGTAGCGTTCCTGATCTTTAATCATCATCCTGCCAAAATATTCATGGGTGATTCGGGTTCGCTGATGATAGGGTTGGTCAATGCTATACTTGTAATCAAATTTATCAATGTAGCCAGTGATGCTTCCGTATTGTTCCCGGTTGAATCTGCAGTATCCATCGGCTTTGCCATCCTGATCGTACCTCTTTTAGATACATTAAGGGTCTTTGCCATCCGCATTTTCAATGCACGTTCGCCTTTTACTCCTGATCGTAATCATGTGCATCATTTATTATTGGACAGGGGACTTGGTCATGCTGCGGTTACATTCACCTGTGTCGGTATCAATGTATTCTTTGTAGTGCTCGCTTATGTTGGAAGATCATTAGGAGCAACGACTGTGCTGCTAATGTTGCTGGCTCTTTCTTTTAGCGGACTTGGATTGTTGTATTACAGAAAGCCGCGCCGCACAATGGTTATTGCAAAGAAGCTGAATGGAGTAACTGAACTAAAAACAACTTCAAAAGTTGTGACGCTTACGCAGGAAACGCCTGCAGCTGATCAGAAGTGATAAATAAATTTTTATACGGTGCCGGCAGGTTGTTAAAACTTCTGCCGGCATTTTTTTTTGATTCCCCTGTTTTGTTAGCTTTGCCTTCCGCCAAAGGCGGCTATTAAAAATCAATTTATGGCAGAAGACATTGCTTCGATCATTTCAACAGCCGACGATCACATGAAAAAGGCTATCGGTCACCTGGAAACAGAACTGGTGAAAATAAGGGCCGGCAAGGCAAACCCGCAAATGCTGGATGGGATAGTAGTGGACTATTATGGCTCACCAATGCCCATCAACCAGGTAGCAAATATCAGCGTAATGGACGCCAGGACATTGAGCATTCAGCCATGGGAAAAGAATATGCTTCAGCCTATCGAAAGGGCGATCATTGCTGCCAATATCGGCATCACACCACAAAACGATGGCGCTTTGATCAGGTTATTTCTTCCCCCGTTAACGGAAGAGAGAAGAAAAGAGCTGGTAAAAAAATGTCATGCTGAAGGCGAGCATTCAAAGGTGGCTATCCGGAATATTCGCCGTGATGCTATCGAGAATGTAAAGAAATTACAAAAGAACGGATTGAGCGAAGATGCGGCTAAAGATGCGGAAGCCGATGTGCAACAGGTAACAGACAAGTTTATTGCAGCAGTTGACAAACATCTTGCTTCAAAAGAAAAAGAGATAATGTCGGTATAGCGAACAGAAGAACAGATGAACAGAGGAACAGATGAAATGAACAGAGGAATTTCGAAGTCTGCTTCGCGGCAGCTCATGGCTCATGGCTCGTAGCTTTTTTATTAGGGCGATTGGCCAGGTAAACCCCCAATAAAATAATACCGAGACAAAGTATTTGCAGACCGGTAATTTTCTCTTTGTCAAAAAAGCCCCAAACCAGGGCGATAAAAGGAATGCCATAGGTGACCAGCGAAGCAAAAAGGCCACCTGCTCTTTGCACCAGGATATAAAACAGGGCCGTGGCGATAGCGCTACACACAATTCCCAAAACAGCAGAAGCAATCACCGAACGCTGAACTACCGGGTCATTGAAATCCAGCTGAAAGAAATTTTGCAATAAAAGAATGATAACAGTCGGAATTACCATTACAGATAAAGAAGTGGTAGCAAGATGTATCGGGTTAAGGGTTTTGAGATAAAAGCTGACCATATTCACATTGATACCATAGAGGAGAGTAGCCAGCAGTATCAGTAAACTGTAATTAAGATTGTCGAAGCTGATATTTTTTTTACCTGTAAGCGCCGGGACCAATATGAGCAGTACCAGGCCCGCGAGACCAATAAGCAC
>DASVNY010000062.1:0-5485 GCA_036383615.1 Chitinophagaceae bacterium | reverse complement strand
GAAGTCGATTTCTTAACAGACTCTTCGACCATGTTGAAAAATCTACGTACGGAAACATAGCGCCATTCATTGTCGTTGCCGGCGAGTGTTCTTGCGCCCCATACCATTACTCCTTTTCCGCTGAATACACGAATGGCATTGACAGATTTTCCGGCGTTGACATCTACATTGAGACCGTCTTGTATTCCATCGGTTATGTTCACAAGCGTTCCATTGGCAAGGGTTACACTCACATTTGCAGGAGCTTTCCACACCCCACGTTCGTTATCAACTCTTGCGTAAATTCCAGCCATCGCTCCAGATGGAGGTAAAACGGTTAGCGTATTATTCACCGCATCAATAATACCTTTATAAACAGGCCATGCTTTGATCAGGGAATCTTCGGCAGCCTTCTCCATTGCAGTAACAAACGATTCTATTCCTACGACTATGTTGTAGAAAAAAGTAAAGAGTCCTTTTAGTTTATCAACCGCTCCTCTTTGGTTGTTAAGGCGATCAGTGTCATTGGCCGGACCAGCCACTGTAAGAATCGCAGCATTGGATGCCGGTGCGGGCATATTGAAGGTTTGGAAATTAAGATCAAGCGCCGGCGGATCTGCTATGATATCGGTAAGATCTGCACCCAGGTTTTCGATTGCTTTAATAGCAGCCACATTAACTGTCCGGTCCCATTGAGTAATAGCAGTCAACTGGGACAGAAATGCTGCCGGAGCGGCGGCTGGTAAAGGAGGCGGGGGTAACGTAAAGCCAATGCTTGTCCAGGTATTTTCTGCATTCTTCTGGTTATGCATAAAAGCAGCGTTAAGGAACCCAAAGTCATCGATCAATATGGCCATGTTGTAAACCTGCCGGATCAACTTTCGCACTTCTGCGGCTGACGCAGTTACTTTCGCAGGTTGAGTTGCGACAGGCTCAACTTCTGCTTCCGCTATTTTGTTTAACGCAGACTGCATAACGAGATCAAATCCTTCGGACAGCGATGGGAGATTGCCTGCGAAACCGGCTGGAAAATATTTGTTCGAACCGGGTTTTGTAATATCAAGGAAATAGCCCATACGCGAGTTGATGAAAGCATGATCCTCCACAATCTGGTTAAGTGAATTGATCATGCCGGTGATAGTCAAAACATCTGCAGGAGGCTTGACCAAAGTGGTGAGATCTATTGATAAAGTTGTTCCCGCTTTTACGATCTGTCCTTTTATATCTGCATAGTGCGCTTCTTTTTTGATGCCGGCTTTTAGCCATGGGGCGTAAACAGCACCGTATTTCAAGCCACTCATTCCAATGTTATTGCGAAATTCTGCGACGTTGTTGTTCAGGCTTGTTTTGTCTTCTGCACGCTTGATATCGAATACACCTACACGATCCATCAAGTCATTACATTGCTTGAGGGCATCTTGTTGAAGAAGATAAAGATCCGTAGCCCCTGTCATTGAAACGGCATCAGGGAAAACAATCATGGTAGGTTCATCCACTTCTTTCAGCACTTCAACTCCGGCTCTCATACCTGTAGCGGGAGTACCTATCTGCACTGTACCGTCTGCACGATACTTGTCAACAGAAATGATATAACAATCTCCTCCGCCATTTGCAAAGAACATTTGCATCGAGTCGAAGAGATAATAACTCTGCTTGTTGTTGGATTTAACGACCTGGTTGTTGGCATCGAGTTCAATACCGTTGCCGGTCATTTTATCAAAAATCAATTTGGACCCCGACCCAAAGTAAAGTTGGTATTCGATCAGGGAGCTGATCTTAGTTGGTTTGAGTCTGAGCGAATCACCATTGGTGGCTTCATGTTTTTCCGTATAGCCAATAAATGCCGGTATCGCTGTTGGCACCTGGGCTATCGACGGAGGGAATATTGAAATTTCATTTACATATACCCCCGGAGTTTTTAACGCAGTATAGTTCATACTAAAATTGTTTTATTGATGAATGATTTTTTATACGGTTACAATGACCCTTGTTGAAAGCACACCGCCACTTGCTTCTATTGAAAAAGGTGAGGGCAGCGGAAGCGGGTCCATATAAGTCTTGTTGCCGGCAATATTTTGCAATAGCAGTCTGAAAGGACGTTGCCAGTGATCCACTACAGCATTTGATTTGAATTGTGCAAAATTGTGACTGGTAGTAACCAGGGTGAACACAATCGGTGGTTCGGTAGTGGGGATATGAACAATTTTCAGGTCAGTTGATAGAATTCCAAGCGTTGTGTTATTCCTGATATTTATATCATAAAGCCAGTTTGATTGGCGGTTATTAATAATGATTTTGTATTGCTGATCTGTATTCACACCGGTCCACGCCCCGGTCCTGTACTTCATCTGCACAACGGCCAATGCATCGGGGGAAAAATCCGGCGAGCAGAAAACATTTTCATTGGTAGTGCCCGTGCTGCTGATATTGCGTACCTGGTACAATCCTTCGGGGTAGCCCGACAAGTCGATTGTTACTGGCAGTTTTGTGCCTGCCGGTTCACTGGCATCCAGTGACCGGATAAGAATTGTCTTAAGTAATACTGCTGATGCGTTCCTGATCTCCAGCAGTCCCTGCTTTGTTTGCAGACCAATTTCGTAGGAAAATATCAGCGGTGTAAAACGAATGGGCGCTGTCAATGGAGCATTAGAAATGATTTGATTTGTTGTGAGGTTGAAGGAAGTATTTGAGAGGAAATAAACCATTTCTTTTTTCCATCCCTGTACATCAGCATACATCCAGAATTCAGGATTGGCGACTTTAAGAATGAAATAAAAATTCTCTGCTTGTGGGATCGGATACTTTGGAGTTGCAACAACCGGGCTGACAGTCTCATACAATACGGCACGGCCATTTGCCGCTTCTCGTGTCAGGAGTTTGTATTTTGAAAGAAGTGTTAGACAAGCTTTTGTTGGGGTTAAGAACAGGTCACTGAATATTTCACTTCCGAAATAATACGAAGCTGATAGTTTCAGGTTGAATAGTTTCTTATAATTGAATCTGATCATATTGAAGTTTCGTCAGCAATTAATTCAGTTATCAATGGCATGGCAGGCGATACAACAGTTTCACGATAAGTCAATGTGCGGCACTTATAAACCACCGAGGGCAGGTATTTTGCACCCAGTGTGGCCCATAAATGATTTAATTGTTCGAACGTGAGACTCACCGGTTCAATAATTAATTTTTCAACACCTCCCTGTTGTAATAAAGGATATTGATTGGCGGCAAACACATTTCTATACTGGAAGAAAAAAACCACCTGGTCGAGCAACTTGAGTGCCCTGGTATAAGGACTCTGGTTGTTTACAACTGTATCGGAAAAAGCAGCAAATTGAATGTAGAGATTGAGTTTGATTGGCGGATTTACTACGCTCATCTTGTCATCGGCAGTTTTGAAATAGGGAAGCTGCACCTTGCCGACAGTTTCTTCTTCAGTATTTACCAAACTCATGATGACAAAATCGCCACCAAGATGAAATAAGTCACTTTTTTGATTAACAATGTTATCAAGGATGACGGGGCTTGTTAGTGCGCCCGCGGAATTAAATGGATCTTTCAGGGCAATAAAATTATTCAGCACTGTATTCAAAAAGGTTAATGATGTATTGATCATCCTGAAATATTTTGTCTGTCATTATATTGTCATCGCCTTTGACCGTATTTGATTATTGACCTGCGTAATCAGTTGTCTTTCTTCCTAAGAGGTTAATCAACTATCGTAATTTCTTAAACCATTTATATTGACCTCTTTAAGTATATCCGAAGATGTTCCTGCTATTCGGCTTCATTGAGAATTTATTGTACCATTCAAAAGTAGCTGCCTGTAAAGCCAAAGGAAATCCTCATTGCTGGCGATTTTTTCAGGAGCTTTGACCCGAAAGCTGCGAATACTACTGCCAGGCATCCTTATTTATGAGTAGATTTTGGTTTGAGGAATTTTTGAATGGTTTTCTCTGTACTTTAGTAAAGTTGTCTTTATCCCTACCTGGTTTATCTGCCCCTATTGATTGCAGGTTAGGCAATGATTGGTGAATGATCTTCATTCTTTAATTGAAAAAACGGTTCCTTATGTTCACCAAGCATTCCGATTTAATCACTCAGATACATGCCATCATACAGAACAATCCCATTGAAGAAAAACAGTTTCAGGTTGATTTTGCAGCCTTTGAGAAATCATTGCAGAACACAAAAGAAGCTGTTAATAGAGACTATTATCCTTTTTTGAATATCGCCGATCTAAAAAGACTTGAGCAGAGAATGGAATCCCTGGAAGAGCGGAATAATAAACTGCAATGCATTATCCAGTTTTTATTGGTTCAACTGACAGAATTGAAAAGAGATATTTCAAACGACTATGCAACAGGTTGCGATAAAAAAGGCGGAAGTGGTCCGGGCAAAAATGGAAATCATTTTGGCTTTGGAAAAAGCAAACCGTTTCTCACCAAACGGGAAACTGAAGTGTTTGACCTGTTGGCTAAAGGCATGTGTGCAAAAGAGATCGCTAAAATTCTCTTCATTAGCGAGACGACAGTAATTACGCATAAAAAAAATCTTAAAGAAAAATTTCACGCGAAAAATACTGTTGAGATGATATCAAATGTTTTGGCTACATGAATCATTTGATCGTTATAGATAAATCAATGCAATTATCCTGTCGGTTTTATTTGGGCAATACTTTTCATAATGTGTAAACTCCTTCGCCATTATAATAATGAGCCAATCACTAGATCGTAATCGGTGTATGCCTGCGTAGTCTTTCAACTACATCCCGTCAAAATGATTGAATAACTGGCCAATCTCCTGCAAAAGACCCGCCTGAATTATTCCTTAGTTGCAATCTCGCTTGATGCTACATCATTTTTTTAAAAGATGCTGGCATTCGCGGTCAATTATTATTAAATGAAGTATTTCATCATTATACTTTTCGCTTGTTTTCTTTTTGATGCTTCTATTGCGCATGCACAGGTTAAAGATCAGGCGAAGGAAGAGCATGCTATGATCAATGTGAAAGAAGAAAAGAACACAGGTCATACTTCTCATCCCGATGCGCAATGGTATCCTGATGCGGGTTTGGGTTTGTTCATTCACTGGGGCCTCTCATCTGTTAAGGACCTCGATGCTTCATGGCCTATGATCACGGGCTGGGGGTTGGCCTCTATCAAATTGGACAGTGCTGAAATGGCAAGAGTTATTCGCGAAAGACAATACAATATTAATGATAGCCGCCCGGTGTTAACGCCCAATGAGTATTGGTCGATGGCAAAGGAATTCAATCCAAAAAATTATGATCCCGATAAATGGATGAAAGCAGCAAAGGAGGCAGGGTTTACCTATGCGGTATTAACTACCAAACATCATGAAGGTTTTGCGATGTGGCCAAGTAAATATGGAAATTTCAATACCAGCAACTACATGGGCGGAAAGGACCTGGTAAAGCCATTTATTGAAGCTTGTCGTAAATACGGAATTAAAGTGGGCCTGTATTTTTCGCCACCCGATTGGT
>DASVNY010000061.1:0-2155 GCA_036383615.1 Chitinophagaceae bacterium | reverse complement strand
CCGGGTTAATACAATTTTAGGTTTATGGTTTTGGGTTTTTGGTTTATAGTGCTCCGTAATTGTAATAATGTCTGTCAGAGATTGTAATGGGTGGAGCGTTGCACTTTCGAGACTCACAACCGGGATGCCGGCATATTTGATGAATTGTTTTATATACAACTCACTATAATCATCCTCGCGATTTTTCAACGAAGGAAAAGTGCGGATGGCAAGGATGTCAAAATATTTTCCAAATATGGGTGCGGCATCTTTGACATGCTCAACAGTATTGCCACTCATGATAGCTTCTTCTTCAAATTCCAGCGCCCAACCTTCACTGCCAACATTAAAAACAATGGCTTCCATCCCGAGGTTTTGCGCGGCGATCTGTGTACTTAACCTTGTACGCATACTTGGATTCAGGAATAAGCAACCGATCCGTTTATTAGCGCCAAGTGTTCGGTCTTTAAAAGGATTGGCTTTATAAGCCAACGCTTTTTGAACAAGGGCATCAATATCCTTTACATCATGAACAGAAATAAATTTTTCCATAAGCGTTAAGCAGTCTGTAAAATGCCTATTTCTTCTTTTATACTATCAATAAATTGTTCTGCATCCCTTTTTTTCAGCGCCAGTGAAGGCAATAAGCGTATCACGTTTGGTTTTGCTTCACCGGTGAATACTTTTTGATTCCAGAGCAGATTTTTCTTCAGATCCTTTAAGTCTTCAGGCACATCAAAACCGATCATCAATCCACGACCCCGGATATTTTTCAATTGAGGAATTTCATCCAATTGATCCCTGAGGTATTTGCCAACCATCACAGCATTGCCCATCAGTTTTTCTTCTTCGATTATTTCTAATACGGCGAGAGCAGCGGCACAGGCCAAATGATTGCCGCCGAATGTTGTGCCCAGCTGGAAATGTTTCGGTTTAATATGTGGCGCTACAATGATACCGGCAACAGGAAATCCATTACCCATTCCTTTTGCCATTGAATAGATATCTGCATTCACACCGCCAAAATCATGACTAAAGAATTTGCCGCTGCGACCATAACCGCATTGCACGCTATCAGCGATATAAACCGCACCATATTGATCACACAATGAACGGATCTTTTTCAGGAAAGAATCATCAGCAACATTGATGCCGCCAACACCCTGTATCCCCTCGATGATCACCGAAGAAATTTCCTTGCCCTGCTCTTCAAAACAGTTTTCCAGTGCTTCTTCATCATTAAAAGGAAGAAAGATCACATTCCCTGTTTGATTTACGGGGGCTATATAATTTTTATTATCAGTTGCGGCCACAGCCAGCGATGTTCTTCCGTGAAATGACTTATTAAAGGCAATGACCTTCTTTCTGCCATTATGAAACGAAGCAAGCTTCAGCGCATTTTCATTAGCTTCGGCGCCACTGTTGCAAAGAAATAATTGGTAGTCTTCCTTGCCTGAAACCTTTCCGATCTTTTTTGCCAGCTCAAGCTGCAAAGGAATTCTTACAGAGTTTGAATAAAAGGCGATTTTTTCCAATTGCTCCTCGATTCTTTTCACCCAATGAGGATGGGTATGGCCAATGCTTATTACAGCATGACCGCCATACAGGTCAAGGTATTGTTCGCCTTTATCATCCCATACGTACGAGCCTTTGGCTTTTACGATGGTGATCTCATTAATTGGATAAACGTCAAATAAGTTCATAATAGCCTCCCCAAACCCCTCCCGAGGAGGGGTATTTAGTCGTTTATAGTTAGAAATAGTTTGCTTTTAATTTTAATCCGGCAGTTTCATCCAGCCCGAACATAAGGTTCATATTCTGCACAGCTTGCCCACTTGCACCTTTCAGCAAATTATCTGCAGCGGAATGCACAACCAGCTTACTGCCGGCTTTTTCCAAATGAATGACAGCCTTATTGGTATTGACAATCTGTTTTAAGTAAATGGCATCACTGCTTACCTGTGTAAATGGATGACCCTTGTAAAAATCTTTATATAGTTTCCTGATCTCTTCAATACTTATTTCACAATGGACTGTCGAGCTGACAAATATTCCCCTTGTAAAATCACCTCTCCAGGGCACAAAGTTTATTTCAATATCACTGCCGGGTTGTAATTGTAAAAGTGACTCACCGATCTCATCGAGGTGTTGATGAGTAAGCGTTTTATAGGCCTGG
>DASVNY010000060.1:0-2462 GCA_036383615.1 Chitinophagaceae bacterium | reverse complement strand
TTTGACCTTTATCGCAGCTTCTTGTTAATTTGCTTTTCAAAGATGTTTAATGAGAGCATTGCTGATATTTTCCATTGTTTGTCTCATCAGTTGCCGGGCCAATGGACAGGAAACAAAAAAGTATTCCCGTCTTCATTACTTTTATAATAGCGGCTGGCTTATCGAAACCGATCAGCATATCCTCATATTTGATTTTATTCCGAACAGCGCCGCCGGTATATCGCTGACCACTCTTCAACAAAAAATTCTTGACACTAAAACGAATAAGCGAATATTAATTTTTGTCACACATGGTCACGAGGATCATTTTGATGAATCCATATTCGATCTTGCATCAAGAAGAAATGTGAGTATCATACTGGGATGGGAACCAGAGAAGAAACCCAATATTGAAAGACTATTCGTTGTAAAACCCGGCGATAGCCTCATCAGCAGGAATTATGCGGTATATGCTCATCAAGCCACCGATGAAGGATCCGGATTGCTTGTAAAAATAGATGGGCTCACTATTTATCATGCCGGCGATCATGCGTTATGGGCCGAGGCGCTTTTGACCGAATTCACTGATCAACTCACTTATATTAAAAATAAAGCCACAGCGATAGATATTGCTTTTCTTCCTGCAGCAAGGGGAATGTTTGTAAAATGTGTTTCCGATAGCCTTATTGAGAAGGGATTAAAACTTAGCGCTGAAATATTAAAACCAGCTACGCTTGCATTACAGCATATCGGTTGTGCTGATAAATTGCCACAATATCAGCTGATCAAAGAGCGATTGACCGCTATCAAAACAAACTGGGTAGTGCCTGGCAAATACGATCAGTCCTTTTAGGGTTGTTATTTTTTTGCCGCCCAGCCAATTTTCACATTTCTGCACGGAAATTGTTCCTTAATTTTTAGTAGTGAAAAAAGTTGTGGCCATAGCATTGTGTTCCTGCATCTCTTTTACTGTGTTACAAGCCCAGAACCTGAATGGTTTCTGGAAGGGCTCGCTTAGTATGAGAGGCTGTTTCCCTGATAACAATATCGAGATACAAATTAAAATGGATGGCAATATTGCCAAAGGTGATTCTTATCACTACCAGGATGTAAACAATTATGTAAAGAAGAATTTTGCAGGCAAGTATGATTTCTCCACAAAACGGCTGATGATCCAGGAAGGTGTGGTAACTACTTACCATATCCCCATGCGTTGTGTGATTTGCGTGAAATTGTTTGATCTCGTTTACAGTATTGATGGCAATGTAGAAACCCTGAGCGGAAACTGGGGCGGCAATGTATTAAACACGATGACCACTTGTGGTGGTGGCTCAATTGTTTTGACAAGAATAAAAGAGTCCGCCTTCAAAGCAATCCCTGAAATAAAAGTTGATACCGGCACCATTCGTCTTGACTTTTATGACAACGCCATTGTTGATGGAGATTCGATCACGGTCAAGGTCAATAACCGGGTTGTATTGACACATCAGCGGCTTACTACCAAACCGCTTACTACGCATGTAAGAATTGATCCCAATAATACATTTCATGAAGTGGAAATGGTGGCGGAAAACCTGGGGAGCATTCCTCCCAATACGGCTGTGCTGGTAATTACTGCTGGAAAAAATCAACACCGGCTTTGGTTAAGCTCAACCGAATCAAAAAGCGCCAGGGTCCGTATTGTTTACGAGCCGCCCGAAGGTGTGGTCCCTCCTGCTGAAGTTTTTTCGAAACAATAAAACTTCCTTTCTTAATCGGGGAATTGTGTTTTATCAATGTTGGGAATGATGCGCAGTGCATTCTTATAATATACTTTTTTCAGGATAGCATCAGGCAAACCCATTCCATACATGGCCCAGAAAGCATGGTATTTTTTGTGATAAGGGAAATATTCATCTTCCGTTTCCAACACCCTGAAATAAGTGGCATACTCTTCCGGCACCCAACTATCCTTACCAAATAATATCCTGTCCTGGTATTTAGTAAAGAACTGTTTTGCGGCTCTTGGTTGTCTTCCCAACTCTGCTATCACAGCGCCAAACTCTACAACCACATTTGGCATTTCATCTAATATTTTTCCCAGCTTAGCAAGATCATTAGGATACCAGCCAAAGTGAGCAGCTATAAAGGTTGTTTTGGAATGTTTTCTAAAGAGGCGATGTTGTTCAGCGATCAATGTATCCCAGGGAACAGGGTTATTATCTCCTCTTTTTCTATTGGGATTAAGCGCCAGTTCCAGCCATCTTTCATTGGTAGAATCCATCGGCTGCCAAAAAGGTTTTGGATCAGCCGTATGAATGATCACAGGTATCTTTAATTCTCCTGCTTTTTTCCAGATTGGATCAAGTCTTGGATCATCAACCGCTACCCTCTTACCATTTACATCATTCACAGAAAAACCAAGGCTCTTGTATATTTTCAAACCATTTGCTCCATTCTTTACATCTTCCTCCAATTGAGCCGCGGCCTTCTGCCCCCAGCCT